>SEBM01000032.1 GCA_004296145.1 Flavobacterium sp. | reverse complement strand
GTATAAATGCCTGGAACAGCGACTGGAAATTCGACCCCGAAGATGCGGAATATTTTATTTCTGAAATGATCGGCCAGGATTTAAATTTCAATTATCCCGAAGAAACGTATAGTCATGATTTGTTTCCATACATTCAATCTGCATTAGAAAAACATAATTTAGAATTACTGTCTTACGAAACTTATGGAGATAGTTATTTGTTTTTTGTAGCTAATAAAGAGGATGTAGGCAGAATTTTGCAATTATCTGAATTAACAAAGATTGAAGTTGTTCAGTTGTAAAGATTAGTTTGCCACGAATTGCACTAATTCCACTAATTTTTTTCTTGCGAAACTTTAATAATTCGTGTAATTAGTGCAATTCGTGGCAAAAAAAACATTTACGGAATCAATATAATTTTCCCGGTACTTTTTCGACTTTCGAGATAATCGTGCGCCAGTTTTCCTTCTGATAATTTGAAAGAAGTTGGTGGTGAAAGTTTAATTTTTCCTTCAATAATCCAATTAAATAATTGATTGGCTCTTTTGATTCTTTCTTCTTTTGAATTTAAATAACTCCATAAATCACCGCCGGTTAAGGTTTTAGAACCGTCCATCAACATTCTTGGATCAACTGGCGCCGGATCACCGCCCGCCATTCCAAAGAAAACAACCTGACCGCATTCTTTGGTAACTTCAAAACTTTCACTTAAAGTGCTTCCGATACTGTCATAAACAACATCAACACCTTTCGGAGTTATTTTAAAAAGTTCAGCTTTCCAATCTTCATTATATAATAAAACGTTGTCTGCACCTTGCTCGATGGCTACTTTTGCTTTTTCTGAAGATGAGGTAAGGCCGATTACATTTGCGCCCAAAGATTTACTTATTTGTGTAAGGAACTGTCCAACTCCTCCGGCAACAGCATGAATTAAAACAGTTTCACCTTTTTGGGTTTTATGACTGTCTGTGGCTAAATAATGTGCCGTTAAACCTTGTAACAATATGGAGGCAGCAGTTTCAAAAGAAATGGCTTCCGGTAACGGCAAAACGTGATTAACATTTACGGCAACTAATTCGGCGTTTGCAAAAGGCGCATCCGCGAAAGCGACACGATCACCGACTTTAAATTCAGGATTATTATTGGCGTCAACAACGATTCCCGCGCCTTCATAACCTGCTATAAAAGGTGGATTTCCTTTAAGGTGATAATTCCCTTTTCGTCTGTATACATCGGCGAAGTTTAAACCGATTGCTTTCATCTCTACTAAAATTTCATCCTTTTGAAGTTCCGGATTTGGAATCTCTATATATTCTAAAACATCTGAATCTCCAAAAGAAGAGAAGGTAAGTGCTTTCATTTTTTTAAGTTTTTGAGAAAACAAAGTTCGTGAAAATCTATAAAAAAAGTCCCATTTAAATATTAAAATGGGACTTGTTATTAGTATGTTTTAAAATTATATTTTTGGAAATTTCATTTCGTTAAAAGTGCTTTTTTGTTTTGCCAAAGCTTCAATTTCTTCCCATTTTCTTGGAGATTCTGCAGAAAGGTTTTCGTATGAATCTTTTTTCATTAAGATGTCATCTTCGATACGAACACCAATATTCCACCATTTTTTATCACATTTACTGTTTTCAGGAATATAAATTCCCGGCTCAACAGTAAGGATCATATTTTCTTTTAATATTCCCGAATAATTTCCTTTGTCGTGAACATCTAAACCAAGAAAATGCGAACATCCGTGCGGATAATATATTTTGACATCGTTAGGATCGGTGATGATTCCTAATTTGATTAAACCGTTTGCAATAACTTCTTTTGATTTTTTGTTTAAATCCTGAATAGGAGTTCCTTCTTTACAGATTTTAAAAACTTCTTCCTGAGCTTCATAAACCAATTGGTAGATTGCTTTTTGCTCTTCAGTAAATTTTCCGTTTGCCGGAATTGTTCTTGTAACGTCGGCAGAATAACCGTGATATTCAGAACCAACATCCATCAATAATAATTGATTATCGATTTTTGTGCTGTTGTTTTCGTTGTAATGTAAAATACAGCCGTTTGCTCCGGCACCAACAATTGGAGGATAACCTTCGCCTTCTGATCCATAATGTCTGTGAACGTAAGCATGGATTCCGTCAGCTTCATTTTCGCTCATATCAGGTCCTACAGCTTTCATCACTTCATTGTGAGCAATACACGATAGCTTTACCGTTTTGCGCATTAATACTAATTCTTCAGGCGTTTTTATTTCGCGAAGTGAATTTGTAATATTTGTAAACAACTCTACCGAAGCCTGATTTTCTTCAGAAATTCCTGCTTTGGTTTTAAAAGATTGCAATAATGCATAAATATTGTCAGTATTATTGGTAGCCGCAATATTGGTTTGGATTCTGTCGTAAATGATTTTATCGAATTTCTTAAAATCAATATTAAAATCATTGAATTCTTTTCCGTTATAAACCGTTGTAAAGCCTAATTTAGATTTTGCTCCTTCGATTCCTAATCTTCTTCCGGTCCACATTTCTCTGGTCGCATTTCTTTCTCTCACAAAAAGAACTTCCGTGTATTTTTCTGTTCCTTGTGGTTCTTTAAAAAGTAATAAAACGGCATCCGGTTCTTTGTAACCGGTTAAGTAATACATATCAGGATTTGCGTGATAATTGTAATTAACATCTTTTGAGAAAACTCTTTCCGGATAAGAGAAAACCACTGCTACAGAATTAGCCGGCATCATAGCTCTAAAAGCTTCGCGACGCCCTTTGTGAAATTCTTTTGAAAGATAATCAGTAGGCAAATTTTTCTGAGAATGAACTTGAAAAATGGTTGTTAAGAATAAAAAAAACAGAAGAAAACGCTTCATTTTTTGATAGTTTAAGTTGATGATTTTTGGTTTTTTATTGGATGCAAATTACAAAAAAATAGAAAAGGTTGTTAAACACGAATTACACGAATTTTCACGAATTTTTTCTTTAGAAATATTAAATCTAATTCGTGTAATTCGTGGCAACAAAAAAACCGCCCAAAAGGACGGTTTCTATTAAAATCGATAATTATTTCTTTTTCAGCTTGTCTTTAAAGATTTTCTCGAATTTTTCAATTTTAGGCTGAATCACCATTTTGCAATACGGCTGATTTTTATTGTTTGAATAATAATTCTGATGATAATCTTCTGCTTTGTAGAATTTTGTAAAAGGTTCTACTTTCGTTACAATCGGGCTGTCATACACTTTTGCTTTGTTTAATTCGGCAATAATGCTTTCTGCCGCTTTTTTCTGTTCGGCATTTTTATAGAAAATTACAGAACGATATTGTGTCCCCACATCTGCACCTTGTCTGTTTAAAGTTGTAGGATCATGAACGGTAAAGAAAACTTTAAAAATTTCGTTGATATCAGTTACAGTTTTGTCATAAGTGATTTGAACTACTTCGGCGTGACCGGTTGTTCCTGTGCAAACTTCTTCATAAGTAGGGTTCGCTACTTTTCCTCCTGAAAAGCCGGAAACTACAGATTTTACTCCGTTTAGATTTTCGTAAACAGCTTCAACACACCAGTAACAACCTCCGCCAACAGTAATGGTTTCAAAGTTTGAAGCTTTTTTTGTGGTATTATTTTGTGCAAATCCGTTTATTGATAAAGCGAATAAGCATATAAAAAGTATATTTTTCATTTCGTATAATTATTTAGAATCAGGAATAAAATCAAGTGCAATCGAATTCATGCAATAACGTTTTCCGGTTGGTTCAGGTCCATCGTCAAATAAATGGCCCAAATGTCCGCCACATCTGCCGCAAAGTGCTTCAATTCTTTCCATTCCGAGAGAATTATCATTTTTATAAACCACACTTTTTTTGTTGTCCTGCTCAAAGAAACTTGGCCATCCGCAGCTGCTTGCAAATTTGGCTCCCGATCTGAAAAGTTTATTTCCGCATGACGCACAATAGTAAGTTCCTTTTTCGTCAGTGTTCCAGTATTTTCCTGTAAAAGGTCTTTCAGTATCCGCTTGACGCATTACAGCATAAACATCTTCCGGAAGCACCTTTTTCCACTCGGCGTCGCTTACATTTAGTTTAGTTGTGTCTGTATTAGAATAATATGGATTTCCGGGTTTACTGATTTTGTTTTCCATAACAACAGTTTTTGATTTTGTTTTTTTTGTGTTTTGTCCGCAAGCCTGAAAAATAAATAGCGGAAGTAAAAAGCAAAGGCTGAAAAATTGTGTTTTTGTTTTAAGGATTTTCATGAGGCTTATTTTTTTAGTGATTCAAAGGTACGACGAGAGTTTGTTTAGAAATGTCGCCTATATTACAATTGAGATTTTTTTAAGTATGATTTAACGTTTTGTAATTTACGTAAAAGACTTACATTTAGTTTTTAAGGCTTATTTTTAAAGGTTTTTAATAAATTACAAAATCTCAATTATCTGAAAATTAGTTCGTTGTAAAAATATACTCTCGTTAAACTTTTCACAATCTTTTCTGAGATTTTCAAGCCATTTCTTTTTTCGTATTTTTGTTTGTACAAAATGCCCTATGATAGAAGAAAACGTAATATTAGTCAATCAAAATGATGAGCAAATTGGCCTGATGCCAAAATTAGAAGCACACGAAAAAGCGCTTTTGCATCGTGCTTTTTCAGTTTTTATTTTAAATAGTAAAAATGAAATAATGTTACAGCAACGTGCACATCAAAAATATCACTCACCTTTACTCTGGACCAATACATGTTGCAGTCATCAGCGCGAAGGCGAAAGCAATATAGAAGCAGGAAACAGAAGATTGTTTGAAGAAATGGGTTTTAAAACAGATTTGAAAGAATTATTTCATTTTATATACAAAGCTCCTTTTGATAATGGTTTGACAGAACATGAACTCGACCACGTTATGATTGGATATTATAATGAGGAACCGGCCATAAATACGGAAGAAGTAGAAGCGTGGAAATGGATGAAAATAGAAGACGTAAAAACAGATATTGAGAAACAGCCCGAAATTTATACCGTATGGTTCAAAATAATATTTGATGAATTTTATCATTATTTAGAAGACCATAAAATTTAACGATACCTAACCAAAGACCTAAATGAGAGTAACCATATCAAGAAAAGCACATTTTAATGCTGCACATCGATTGTACAGGAAGGATTGGACATCTGAAAAGAACGATTTAGTTTTTGGAAAATGTAACAATCCCAATTTTCATGGTCATAATTATGGTTTAACAGTAAGTGTTACAGGAAAAATTGACCCGGAAACCGGTTTTGTAATTGATGTGAAAGTATTAGTGGATATCATACTTCAGGAAGTAGAAATTCCGTTTGATCACAAAAACCTGAATCTGGATGTTCCCGAATTTCAGGATTTGAATCCAACTGCAGAAAATATTGCCGTTGTGATATGGAATAAAATTAGAAAAAGAATTCATACTGATTTTGATTTAGAAATCGTATTGAATGAAACGGACCGCAATTTTGTAACTTATAAAGGAGAATAAAAAAATGTCACTAAAAATAGGAGATATAGTTCCGAATTTTACTGCAAAAGATAATCATGGTGAAGTTTTTGAAAGCCAAACTGTTTTGGGACGGAAACCACTGGTGATTTATTTTTACCCAAAAGACAATACCCCTGGCTGTACCACAGAAGCCTGTAGTTTTAGGGATCAATACGAAGATTTTAAAGATTTAGGAGCAGAAGTAATCGGCATAAGCAGTGATAGTGTAAAATCGCATCATAAGTTTGCCGATAAACACAAACTACCATTCATTTTACTATCAGATCAGGATAAAAGATTAAGGCATCTGTTTGGTGTCCGAAATAATTTGTTTGGCCTTTTGCCGGGCAGAGTTACTTATATCGTTGATAAAAACGGAGTTGTTGTTTATATTTTTGATAGTATGAATGCGGCAAAACACATTCCGAAAGCCTTAGAAATAGTAAAAGAATTTGTATTATAGATTTAAAAAAAGAACCACATTGTTTAATTAATTATAAATATTAGCCATAAAATTAAAATATGAAACCAGTATTATACCCATTGCAATTTGAGCCTATCCTGAAAGAAAGAATTTGGGGAGGAGAAAAACTAAAAACAATATTAAACAAGCCTATTACGTCTAAAATTACCGGCGAAAGTTGGGAATTATCTACAGTGGAAGGTGATGTAAGTGTTGTTGCAAACGGAGACTTAAAAGGAAAATCACTGATGGACCTTATCGATGAAACTCCAAACGAAATTTTAGGAACAAGAGTTTACGAGCGTTTTGGAAAACAATTTCCATTACTTTTTAAATATCTGGATGCCAGAGAAGATCTTTCTATTCAGGTTCATCCAAACGATAAATTAGCAAAAGAACGTCACAATTCATTTGGTAAAACCGAAATGTGGTATGTAACACAAGCTGATGCTGACGCCAGGATTATTGTTGGTTTTAAAGAAAATTCAAGTAAAGAAGAATATTTAAAACACCTTAATGACAAAACTTTGGTTTCTATTCTTGATACAGTAAAAGCAAAGCCTGGTGATGTTTTCTTTTTAGAAACAGGAACAGTTCATGCGATTGGAGCAGGATTAGTAGTTGCAGAGATTCAGCAGACTTCTGATATTACGTATCGTTTGTATGATTTTGATCGTAAAGATGCACAAGGAAATACAAGAGAATTGCACGTAGATTTAGCACTTGATGCCATCAACTATAATAAAGTTGATACACAAAAGAAATACGAGACTAAAGCCAATGAATCTAATGTTGTTGTAGATTGTCCTTATTTTACAACCAATTTTCTTCCGTTAGAGAATAAATTGGATGTTTCTAAATCAGGAGAAACTTTTACAGTTTACATGTGTATTGAAGGAAGTTTTGAAATTGAATATAACGGCTTTAAACAATCGTATAAAAAAGGAGATACTGTTTTAGTTCCGGCTGAGATAAATGCATTTATTTTGACTGGAAAAGCTTCAATTTTAGAAATTTACATTTCATAGCACATAATAGAAAGAATATGTGTATTTTTGCAGTCGCAAATTAAAATAAAAATAAAAATGGCAAACGTTAAAAATTTAAAGAAAGACATCAACTTCGTATTAGGAGATATTATTGAGGCAATTTACTTATTCGAAATGTCTACATCAGGAAATCCTACTCCGGAAACGAATGCTTTGATTGATGAGGCTATCGCTGCTTTCGATACTTTGATCACAAAAGTGAATGCAAAGAACGTTGAAAACAAAAAAGCGCACTTCAAACAAATAAATGTTGAATTAGAACAAACAGCTAATCAATTGATTACTAAAATCAACGAATTGTAAGCAAAAAAAAATTATAAAAAGTGTAAATATATTTTGGAAAAACCAAAAACCGCCTTATATTTGCACCCGTAATGAGTCGCCAGCGTAGCTCAGTTGGCTAGAGCAGCTGATTTGTAATCAGCAGGTCGTGGGTTCGAGTCCCTCCGCCGGCTCAATAAAAAGAAACCATCACTTCTGTGATGGTTTTTTCCGTTATAATGAAGGGCAGTGTTATTTTTGGAACACGAAAACCACTAATAATTGTACTTCAAATTGAGTCGTCGCCAGCGTAGCTCAGTTGGCTAGAGCAGCTGATTTGTAATCAGCAGGTCGTGGGTTCGAGTCCCTCCGCCGGCTCAACATAAAACCATCACTTTTGTGATGGTTTTTTTTGCTTTCTACTGAAATAGAAATTTATGCAAACTTTGTTATTGCCACAAACTTGTCATTCTGAGGAACGAAGAATCCTCGCAAGAAACTCCACAAAAAAACTATCCGCAAACTTGTCATTCTGAATAACGAAGAATCTTTCGTAAGAAACTCCACAAAAAAAAACTACTCGCAAACTTGTCATTCTGAGGAACGAAGAATCCTCGCAAGAAACTCCGCAAAAAACTAGCCGCAATCTTGTCATTCTAAGGAACGAAGAATCTTCACAAGAAACACCACAAAAAAAACTTCCCGCAAACTTGTCATTCTAAGGAACGAAGAATCCTCGCAAGAAACTCCAAAAAAACTAGCCGAAATCTTGTCATTCTGAGGAACGAAGAATCCTCGCAAGAAACTCCGCAAAAAAAAAACTATTCGCAAACTTGTCATTCTGAGGAACGAAGAATCTTCACGAGAAGCTCCGCAAAAAAACTATCCGCAAACTTGTCATTCTGAGGAACGAAGAATCTTCGCAAGAAACTCCATAAACTAAATCGCCAATCTTTGTAGAGTCACTCGCGAAGATTCTTCGTTCCTCAGAATGACAAGTTTGTGGTGAATGACAAAATTGTGGTGAATGACAAAATTGTGGCAAATGACAAGATTGCGACGAATGCCAAATTTATGACGAATGACAAAATTGACAAATGACAAAAAATATGGCAAATTGAAATTTAAAATCCAAATTTATAAAGTTTTGGGCGTGTCCCTTCGGGCCGGGCTATCGGCTATATCTTTTATTCCGCTCCGCTTCATAAAAGGATACCGCCTCTATCCCTCACGCGAATTCAACTCAAACTAGCATTTCGACATACAAGCAGTTTCCTTTAAAGAATAAAAAAAACGCCCTGAATTTTCAGGACGTTTTTTCGAATTGTATTTTTAGAAAAACTATTTCTTCTCTTCTTTTTTAATATCATCAACATACTTTGTCAATTTCTTTCCGTAAAGTGATTTTGCAACTTTAGGAGTCATAGATTTTTGAATAGTGTCCAAAAATTTGATATTGATATCATAAATCTCTGCTAAAGCAATATAAGGCGCTATTTCGTAATCTTTGTGATTAATGGCGAAGTTGGTAGCAAATAAATATTTTCTTTTGATATTAGACTGTTGTTTTGCGTCTATGCTGTCAACTGCTTTTTGATCCTGTCTTTTGATAGCTTTAAATTTTGACTCCACCATAGTAAGGTTTTCATCATTAAAGCGGGAGTTTATTTTTTTATACTCCTCGTATAAATCCTGGTTTTTAGATCCTGTAATTTTAGCACCGTAAATAAAATTATCAAGGTTAGTGTCGATATTTACATTTCCGGGCTCAGCAAAGAATAAAATATTATTGTCTAAAGAATTGGTAACTCCACGATCCAGGAATAAATAAAGCATTTCAGGAGATTCTAATTTTATGTCTCTTTCAAAAGAAGAATTACCATCGATTTTTACAGAGTCAATTGCAACAAGAGTAGTATCTACAACTCGTTGAATATATAAAGTTCCATTTTTTAATCCTTTTATGTTTCCGGTAAGGTGTAAGCCGTCAGTAGATTCTTTTTTGCCGCATGATGCTAAAAGAGCAAGAACAGCAAAGGCAATAATTGATTTTTTCATTGGTTTTTAGATTTTGCTGCAAAATAAAGAAAATAGTTTGAATGTTGAGAAATGAGTGTTTAATTTTTGATAAAAATAAAATCCCAATCTATTTCTAGATTGGGATTGATTTATATTTTTATAAATGAAATAGTTACATCGTTAAATCGTATACATCTCCGTTCTCGTGAGTATAGCTGTATTTACGGTCACAGTCATTATTTCCGTAGTCAACAACTCCGTTTAAATAACCTCCCTGAACTTTGAGTTTTCCTTTAGAAATAAACTCACAAGAATATTTTTTAACCAAATTTTCCTGAACCGTCAAAGTCAAAACACCTCCGTTATCAGAAGTTACAGTATGAGTTCCCTCGATGATTTCATAGACATTATCTGCAAGAGTAAGAGTCGCAACACCTTCTGTTTGTTTGGTTGTATAATTTCCTGAATTAGTATAAACTCTTCCCAGTAAATCAGTAAGTTTTCCGTTAATGACTTTTCTTGTCCATTTCGGTACAGTTTGTTCCGTTGTAGTATTGACGTATTCAATAGTTCCTTCCAGTTTCATGCTGTTGATAGCATAGTCAATTCTTTCAATAGTCATTTTACTGCCTGTGTTAAATACAGATCCGGTAAGTGTAATTTTTAATTTTCCTTTTCTTGTAATTTGATTAACAGTACAGCCCGTTCCAAAATCAACAGTAAAAATTTTTGGGTAGGCTTCATCTGTTGGTGTATCTACGGTTATGGTTGCGCATGGACCAGCCGGATTTTCTGCCGATTTTGCAGCTGTATTTTCTGCTGTAACCTGCAATCCAGTGTTGACATCTATTTCATTTACAGCATCAATAACTACAGATGCTCCGACAGCAGATGTGTCTGCCTGATTTACAACATCATCTCCGTCGCTACCGCAGGAAACATAAGTTATGGCTGTTGTACAAAGGGTTAAGAGTAAAAAAAAGGTTTTTTTCATAGTGGTATTTGTTTTTAGTTAGATATTAAAGGCTGATCAAAAATAGCAAAAAAAGATTTTGGTTGATAAAAATTTAAATTTGGAGCATTTATGATTTTCATTCGCCAAAAGAAAAATTCTTTTTTATGAGTCAAAAAAAAAATCCCGCAAAAGTTAATTTGCGGGATTTTAAATATATAGTGAAGATTATTACTTAATCATCTCAAAACTTCTTTTTACAAAAGCAGTCAAAGCTTCACCTTTTAAAAGGTTTTGCGATAATTTAGCTAAGTCCAAAGCTTGTTTAACCAAATGTTCCTGATGCGTTTTATCTGCTGTATTTAAGATATTTGTCGCCAAATCAGAATTAGTATTTACAACCAGATTGTACATTTCCGGCATATTTCCCATTCCGAACATTCCGCCTCCGCCAGATTGGCTCATTTCTTTCATCCTACGCATAAATTCAGGCTGCGTGATGATAAAAGGAGCTGCCTGACTATCCATAGCTTCCAATTGTACACTGTAAGCTTTTGGAATATAAGCTTCCAAAGAAGTTTTTAAAGTTTCTTTTTCTTCATCAGATAATTTAGAGATCGTGTTTTCGTCTTTCTTGATTAAGTTATCAATATGGTCAGAATCCACACGTACAAAAGTCAGATCGCTATTATCGCCTTCAATTTTTTGAATTAAGTGAGAGATAATCGGAGAATCTAAAAGCAATACTTCGTATCCCTTTGCCTTTGCAGTTTCGATATAAGAGTGTTGTGCTTCTTTATTTCCGGCATATAAAACAACCAATTTTCCGTCTTTGTCAGTTTGGTTGTCTTTTAGTTTTTCTTTTAATTCTTCAAGAGTAAAATAAGTATCATCAACTGTTGGGTATAATACAAATGCACCTGCTTTTTCATAGAATTTATCTTCAGAAAGCATTCCGTATTCTAAAACAATTTTAATGTCATTCCATTTTGCTTCAAAGTCAGCACGGTTTTCATTAAATAGAGCTTTCAATTTATCAGCCACTTTACGAGTGATGTAGTTTGAGATTTTCTTAACTGCACCGTCAGCTTGTAGACCAGAACGAGAAACGTTCAAAGGAATATCCGGAGAATCAATAACACCTTTTAACATTGTCAAAAATTCAGGTACAATTCCTTCTACATTATCCGTAACGTAAACCTGGTTTTGGTACAATTGAATTTTATCTTTTTGGATTTGCATATCAGAACCCAATTTTGGGAAATACAAAATACCAGTTAAGTTAAAAGGATAATCAACATTTAAGTGAATGTTAAACAACGGATCCTCAAACTGCATTGGATACAATTCTCTGTAGAAGTTTTTATAATCTTCATCAGATAATTCAGAAGGCTGTTTTGTCCACGCCGGGTTTGGATTATTGATAATGTTGTCTGTTTCAACAGTTTCGTTTACGTAATCTTCCGGAGCATCTTCCGGTTTAGGAAGTGTTTCTGTTCTGGTTCCGAATTTAATCGGAATAGGCATAAACTTATTGTACTTATTTAATAAACCGCTAATTTTTGAATCTTCTAAAAATTCAAGAGAATCTTCGGCAACGTGAAGGATAATTTCAGTTCCGCGTGAAGTTTTGTCAGCCGGTTCAAGAGTAAATTCAGGGCTTCCGTCACATGTCCAGTGTGCAGCTGGCTCATCTTTATAAGATTTAGTAATGATTTCTACTTTTTCTGCAACCATAAAAGCAGAATAGAAACCAAGACCAAAATGACCGATTATTCCAGAATCTTTTGCAGAATCTTTGTATTTATCAAGGAATTCTTCGGCTCCTGAGAAAGCAACCTGATTGATATATTTTTCAACTTCATCAGCCGTCATACCTAATCCCTGGTCAATAATGTGGATTTTTTTACCTTCTTTATCCACTTTAATCTCAATAATCGGATTTCCGTATTCAACTTTAGCTTCGCCAATGCTAATAAGGTGTTTTAATTTTAAAGTAGCATCGGTTCCGTTTGAAACCAGCTCACGTAAAAAGATTTCGTGATCGCTGTATAAAAACTTTTTGATTAAGGGAAAGATGTTTTCTACTGAAACATTAATTTTACCTGTTGTCATATTCTTTAATTTTTTTAGTTTAATGTGATGATTTTCATTTGTTCAAAAAAAATACCAATTATTCTAAGGTGACAAAATGGCGTAAGTGTTAATTTTGAAAGAAAATAATTAGATTCTAAAACAGAAGTTTTGCCAATGAATCGTATATTTGTGGTATAATAATTGTTAAACGTGTAAGTATTAACTTAAATAAATGTACAAAATGAAGAAAATAGTTTTCATATGCATGATGGCCACGCTTGTATTTGCGTGTAAATCAGCTTCGTCAACCACTTCGACTGAAGGAACAACACTTTCAACTAAACTTGATAAATCTACTCAAGTTGCTCTTAAAGGAAACTGGGTACTTACCAATGTTTCTTACCCTGGTTCAGACTATATAAAAGTAAACTCATTTGATCTTGCAGATTCAAAATGTTTTATTGGTAGTACATGGAGTTTTGTTTCAAACAACAACAAAGGAACAATGGCTTTGACAGCACCAAGTTGTACTTCTTTTTCTTCTCCTATTGTTTGGAGTATCAATAATCAGGGAATGTTTATTCTGAAAATTCTTGATGCTGGTGTAAAAGCAAAAAAAGTAAGAGACGGATATTTACTTAAAGTTGGTGGTATTACTGAAAGTTCTTTTCAGTTAATCGACAACATTAATGTAGGTGGGCAGGTTAAAGATGTAACCTATCAATTTCAAAGAGCTAATTAATATTTAAAAGAATAAAAAATGAAAAAGATAACAGCATTAAGTTTAAGTACTTTACTTGTATTAGTTAGTTTATTTGCAAGTTGTGATTCAGTAAAAAATGCAAATAACACACAAAAAGGTGCCGGAATCGGAGTTGTAGCCGGTGGTCTTATTGGAGGTATTTTAGGAAATAATTTAGGTAAAGGTGGTAATGCCGCTTTGGGAGCTGCAATTGGAGCTGCTGTAGGTGGAGGAACCGGAGCCCTTATCGGAAACAAAATGGACAAACAAGCCCGTGAAATTGATCAGGCTTTGCCAGGTGCGTCTGTAGAAAGAGTTGGTGAAGGTATTCACTTAACTTTGAATGAAAATGCAGTTCGTTTTGATACTAACAAATCAACATTAACATCTCAGGCAAAAGCAAATTTAGATAAATTGGTTCCTGTATTTAATGAGTACGGCGATACTGATATTCAAATTTTTGGTTACACTGATAACACAGGTAAACCAGAATATAATTTGACACTTTCTGGACAAAGAGCTGCTTCAGTGCAATCTTATTTAGTTTCAAAAGGATTAAAATCAAGCCGTTTCAAAACTTCAGGTTTAGGAATAGTTGATCCGATTGCAACAAATGATACTCCGGAAGGAAGAGCACAAAACCGTCGTGTTGAGTTTTCTATCACAGCAAATGATAAAATGGTAAATGATGCAAAAGCGCAAGCTGGAAAATAATTTACCATACAATATAATTAAGAAAAAGCTGTTCGTTATTGAACAGCTTTTTTTTTGACAATAGAAATTAAACATTGTAAATTTGAACCCTCAATTAGAACTCAATGCTTGACATAAAAAATATCTCCTTTTCGTATACGGAAACACCGGTTATAAAAAACGTGACTTTTTCTATAGAAAAAGGACAAAATATTGCTATTATAGGAGAAAGCGGCTGCGGAAAAAGTACGCTTCTGAAACTTATTTATGGATTGTATGATCTCGATGAAGGTGAGATTTTTTATAATGGAGATCCTGTTTTGGGACCTAAATACAATTTGATTCCCGGAATGCTTTATATGAAATATCTGGCGCAGGATTTTGATTTGTCCCCATATGAAACTGTAGCGGAAAATGTTGGAAAATTTCTTTCTAATGGTTTTGCCAATATGAAAAAGCTGCGTATCCAGGAACTGCTGGAAATGGTAGAAATGGATAAGTTTTCGAATACGAAAGCTAAGTTTTTGAGTGGAGGACAACAGCAAAGAATTGCTTTGGTTAGGGTTTTGGCCTTAGAACCCAAAGTTATTTTACTTGATGAACCTTTTAGTCAGATAGATGCGTTTCGTAAAAATGCTTTGCGACGCAATTTATTTAGATATCTAAAACAAAAAGAAATTACCTGTATCATTGCTACACATGATAGTACAGATGCTTTGTCTTTTGCAGATGAAGCTATTGTAATGCGAAATGGAGAAATCGTTACAAAAGATAATCCGACAAAAATTTATGAGGATCCTCAGACTAAATATGTTGCGTCACTTTTTGGTGAAGTAAACGAAATTGCAACACATTTATTGGTTCCTTACGAAGATGAAACACACAAAACATTAGTATATCCGCATCAGTTTAAAATGGTTGCAGAATCTAATCTTCCGGTCAAAATCAGAAGAACTTATTTTAGAGGAAATCATTATTTAATCGAAGCTGTTTATAAAAGACAACTGGTCTTTTTTGAAAGTGAAATTGACTTGCCTCTGGAGCAGGAA
>SEBM01000472.1 GCA_004296145.1 Flavobacterium sp. | reverse complement strand
TTTAAATTCTGTTTTTAATTTTAAATACTTGATTGTCAATTATTTAATTTTAATGTTCGATTATTGGTATGCTCGGCTTTATATAAAAACAAATTAAATAACTCAAAAAAGACATTATGAAACAAAATGTAAAACCATCAAAAATGAAAAATATCAAAATGATAGCCTTAATGCTATTGGTTGGTTTTTCAGTACAGGCACAAGTTTATTCTGATGAAGAAATAAATACCAAACGAACTGCAGAAAAGTTCTTTGAATACATTACTGCAAAAGATCCTGAAAAAATTGCATCAATGGTTTCAGAGAATGTTGACTGGTACATCTTTGAATCTAAATATATGCCATGGACCGGACACCGCACTAAGAGAGAAGAAGTTTCAAAACTATTTACAACACTGTTTAGTTTTTTTATTGATGGAAGCGAAAAGCTGGATGTAAAGTCTTTTATGCTCCAAGGTAAAGAAGTAGCCGTTTTTGGAACTATAGAAAGAACCGTTAAGAAAACTGGTAAACATTTTAAAATGCCACTTGCGATACACCTTACGGTTGAAAACAATCTGGTCAGCAAATTTACCATATATGAAGAAACATTAATTATCGAAAAAGCTTTAAAATAAAAAGCGATCAGATTTATTGCATTCATTAAATAAAATCAACGAATATGAAAGACAGAAGAACATTTATAAAACAGGCAGGTCTTGTTGGTCTTGCCGGATTATTACCCGTAAATACATTGCTGGCAAGTGATTTAGAAATAAATACATTGGTCAAAGAAGATACTTCTGCCACCTGGGTAGACGGATCACGTTTGGTGGTGTCTTTATCGATGCAGTTTGAAGCGGGCGGCCAGCCTGTAAATTCTGAAAGCCCGTTTCCGCAAAATATGCAAAAAGGATTCGTTGATCTTCCGGGTGACACCTGGTACCAATATGGGTATAAAGAAGGAATTCCGAGAATGCTTGACAATTGGGATAAACTTGGCGTAAAAGTGACCTCGCATATGGTAGGATCAGCCGTATTAAAGAATCCGGATCTTGCTAAAGAAATTGTGCAAAGAGGACACGAAGCCGCCGCACACGGAATGGATTGGGCAACGCAATATTCTATGCCATATGAAACTGAAAAAAAGTTCATTAAAGATGGCGCAGATGCAATCAAAAAAGTTACTGGTTTTGATCCCGTTGGTTATAATGCAAACTGGCTCAGACGTGGTACCAATACATTGGAAATTTTGCAGGAACTTGGTTTTAAGTATCATATTGATGATTTAAGCCGTGATGAACCGTTTTTAGTAAGGGTAAAAGGAAAAGATTTTGCAGTCGTTCCATACACAATTCGCTGTAATGATATTGTTTTGATCGAAGGAAAAAATTTTAGCGTTGACCAATTCATAAATCAGGTAAAATTAGAATTTGATCAGCTTTATAAAGAATCTGAAAAAAAGCGCAGACAAATGTCCATAAGTTTTCATGACAGAATAGGAGGGACACCGCAAATGGTTGCTGCCACCACAGAAATCATTACTTACATTCAAAAACATAAAGGAGTAAGTTTTAGAAGAAAAGACGAGATCGCACAAATGGCGTATGAAGATAAAAGCATCATACGGGAATTATAATTTTAAATGAACTTACCAAAATAGAACTAAAATGAATTATCAGAAATTATTTCAGCAATATGATTTAAACGGGAATCAATTAAAAAACCGTTTTTTGATGGCGCCAATGACCCGTTCTAGATCATCACAGCCGGGTAATATTCCAAATGCTATGATGGCGGAATATTATGCACAGCGCAGTACGGCCGGTATTATAATTACAGAAGCCGTTCAGGTTTCTATGCAGGGAATGGGCTATGCTAAAACGCCCGGAATTTACAGTCCGGAACAAATAGAAGGCTGGAAGTTAATAACCGATGCAGTACATAAAAACGGAAGTAAAATATTTCTGCAATTGTGGCATGTAGGCAGAGTAAGCAGCTCAAAAGTAAATGGATTGCAGCCGATAGCTCCATCAGCAATAACAGCGCAAAATACAAGTGTATATATTTTTGACGGAGCTCCAAATGGCGACGCCACTTTTGTACCGGTAGATGAACCCAGAGAAATGAGCAAAGCAGATATTGACAGGGTTATTGATGAATTTGTTCAGGGGGCAAAAAATGCGATTGAAGCCGGTTTTGACGGTGTTGAAATACACGGCGCAAACGGTTACCTGATTGATCAGTTTTTGAGAAGCAACAGCAATAAAAGAACAGATGAATATGGCGGCTCAAAAGAAAACAGAATTCGCTTTCTGATTGAAATTACAAAAGCAGTGGCATTGGCCGTTGGAAAAGAAAAAACCGGAGTAAGACTTTCTCCATTTATTAGTTTTAAAGATATGATTGATCCAGAAATACTAAACACGATAATCTTGGCAGCGAAAGCCTTGAATGACCTTGATATCGCTTACATTCACCTTTGTGAAGCAGATTGGGATGATGCACCACAAATTCCGAATGATTTTAGAACAGAACTTAGATCGAATTTCAGCAATACAATTATTGCAACCGGTAACAAAACGCCGGAAGAAGGCGAACAACTGATTCAGGATGATTTGGTTGATTTGATTGGTTATGGAAGAAATTTTTTAGCCAATCCTGATTATCCTCAGCGTGTAGAGCAAAATGCAGTTTTAAATGCCATTTCAGATAATCATACTTTATTTGGAGGAGGCACAGAAAGAGGTTATACGGATTATCCTTTTTTGGTATAATTAAAAAAAAAATACGCTTTGCTTAATTTTAAGCAAAGCGTAACTTTTATTTTATCAGTTGCGGAATAGATTTAAGATCTTCTAAAACTATTCTTTTTTATTTTCAAGCTGAACCTCAAACTTACCCCAAAATGGATTGTCGGCCATTTGCGAATGTCCAATGACCAAAATATGATTTCCTTTCTGTTTAAGACCAATTTTTAAGTCCATTCCAAACGGTCCGTCAGAAGATTTGTCGGGAAAAATTATTTGGTTAAAACGAATATTTCCTTTTCCAGTTGTCGGAACAATTTTTGCATTCAATTCGCCGGAATCTTCATTTTTAAATTTGACATATATTTTTGAATGAACAGAATCTAATACACCTTCGGCTACATAAATCCCTTTGCCATTGCTGTAATTCATTAGGATCGTATCGCCAGTTTGTTTATTCTCTTCTTTGTTTTCTGTTGCTATTTCTTCGGTGCTATCTTGTGTAACAATTGAATCTGATGTTTCTACAGGAGCGATTTTATTTTCTTTTTGCTGACATGAAAAAAAGAAAACGTATAGTAAAAGGATTAGATAATTTTTCATAATAGTTTTTTTAGTAAAACATCTCAAATTTACTTCCTTTCACAGAATGTTTGTTACATAATAACATTTTGATTTTG
>SEBM01000471.1 GCA_004296145.1 Flavobacterium sp. | reverse complement strand
GATTCTATAATCAATATTTAGGACTTATCAATCATTTTTCGATATTGAACAGGAGAAAAACCTTCCGCTTTTTTGAAAAAACGACTAAAATAAGACTGGTCTTCAAATCCTACTTTTGCTGCAATTTCGCCCACAGAAAGTGAAGTTTGGAACAATAAATATTTTGCTTCCAATAATATGTTTTCGTCAATCCATTTAACAGCCGATTTTCCTGTTACCGTTTTAACACATTTGTTCAAATGATTGGGAGTAACATTAAGCAAGGCTGCATAAAAATTCACCTGATGATCGTCTTTTATATGATTATGAATGAGTTCCCTGAATTTTCCTGTAATCATTTCGGCCGCCGAAATATTATTGGAAGTTTTTACAGCGTTTTTATTCATTTCATAAAATAAAGCAATCAGATACGACTGAACGATATTGAGATCTGTAAAGGCTGATTCAGAATATTCTTTTTTTAATCTTTCTAAAACATTAGTAATGGTGCTAACATCTTGGGGAGCGAGAGTTATTTTAGGATTTCCTGAAATTTTTAAAAAATCAAAGTCGTTAAGCATTTCACGGCTGCCATATTTTCTAATTAAAATATCAGGATGAAATTGACAGATATAACCTTTATGAATATTGTTGACATTGTCAAGCGAAAAAATCTGACCTGCTGGCACCACGATAATTTCATTGTCAGTAGTAGTATATTCCTGATGGCCCAACTTCATAACATGTTTCCCTGACGAAATAAAAATCAACGTATGACCAGAATGTTTAGAAGGCGGAACAGGATGTTGCATCTGCATTATTTCCTCAATTTCAAGACAGAAAAAATGATCGGAATTTGATTTAAAAAGCAAATGTATAGGATTGTCTTCTCCCAAAAACTTCTCCCGAAATTCCTTTGGTCCGTAGGTTTTTATTTTTTCAGCCGGCTTTGTTTTCATTTTAGTAGTATAATCTAAAATCAAGTAATTTGCAAAGATTATAGTGTTTTTGATATAACTCTTCAACTACTTCTTTAAGATCATCATTTTCCTGATATAGACTAAAAAAAGCTTTATCAATCGTGCTGCAGCTGGCAATTTTATTATACGTTGATCCATAACCCGAAATGGCGCGCGCTCCGGTTATGTCCAAAAAATATTGTGCTTCGTCATTGGTTAAATCCAGAATTTTAAGATTGGCAAAATGAATGATTTTCCCTTTCATTTTTCCCTCAAACAATTCGGCAATTTCCTGAAGGCTGTAATAATAATCATGAAGACAGATATTATTTTCCTGACCGGGCATGGCAAGATAAATAATTTCATAATCCTTAAAATTATGATCGTCGTAGAGTAGGGTATTAAGGCTTTCTTCGAGTCCTTCTATAGTGTCGCACGTTTTATGGATACTTGCAATCCCCTGATCAATTGCTAATTCTTCAAGACATTTTACAACATTTGTTATTGTCAGATCTTCTACATCCGGAACGCCTTCAAGACAAAATATAAATTTTTCGCTATCCATTACTTTTGTTTTCTGAATTTTATCAGAGACCAATAAATCTCCAAGTTTCAATTTAGCAAAAGTATTTTTTATTGCCTAAAAAAATGGTAAGAAGAATAATATTTTAACGCATTTTTAGAGTTTTTTAGTCTCAGTTCCACAACAGTTTCATCCCCAAATGAAACTGTATATTGTGAACTGAGACTTCAAACTGAGACCAGATTAATTCATGGTCAAAATCTTATGCCACCATTTTTGTTCTGTTTTTTTTAAAATGGTGCCGACCAAAAAGGGAGGTCTTTTATGTCCGCAGGCTGCACAAAAGGCGGCCTTAGAAGTTCGGTAAGGTTTAGAACAATTTTCGCACGGCGAACCATACAATTCAATTCTGTGATGCATTATCGAATTTGGTTCTGTTTCGTCGTAATCGGTTAATTCTTTATAATATTCAAGCAAATCCTTAAAACGTTCCTGTCTTGTCATATTACATTTTCCAGTTTCAAAACCATGACGATAAAGTTTGGATGCCATTTTATATTCGTCCTCGTTTAACATCGGAATTTCCATCTTACATCTCCAGCACCAAAGATTTTCCATAAGTTTGATTTGTCAATTATGTAATATTCTTATTTTTCGTGTTTTTTGGTTTTTTATTTATGCTTATTGCGTTTTTTATTAAAAAATAGTTACTGTTATTTCTATTTGAATACAAAAATCGTTTTTTATTCTAAATAAATAAGCACGTATAAATACGTGTTTTTGTACTATTAATAGTAAAAATTTAAGCAAAAAAAAAGAGCGTTGTGAGCTCTCTTCTTACTTATTTACCGTTTTTAATATATTTTCTAAATAATCAGTTTTATCTTTTTTTGTCCAGAATAGCGGTTGATAATCTTAATTTCTTAAAATTTTCTCCATCGTTTTTCCTTTTGCCAATTCATCAATAAGTTTATCCAGATAACGAATTTTTTGCATGAGTTTGTCTTCAATATCTTCAACCCGATAACCACAAATGACACCGGTAATTTTTGACACATTCGGATTTAATTGCGGCGCTTCTGCAAAAAAAGTTTCAAAGTCAGTTCTGTTATCAATCAGCTTTTTCAACTCTTGTTCATTATATCCTGTAAGCCAGTAAATTATTTCGTGTACTTCTTTTTTTGTACGGCCTTTTCTTTCTGCTTTGTTAATATAATGCGGATAAACGCTTGCAAATGAAGTGGTAAATATTCTATGTTTTTCCATAGTTCTTTAGTTGTTTGCGATACAATTTAGCCTTTAGGTTCCCACAATTCAATTTTGTTTCCTTCAATATCTACAATATGAATAAACTTTCCGTAATCGTAGGTTTCCATTTCGTCAACAATCGTTACACCTTCTTTTTTTAATTCAACAACCAAAGCTTCCAAATCTGCCACTCTGTAGTTGATCATAAAGTCTTTTGCAGAAGGTTCAAAATATTTTGTTGTTTCAGGAAACGGACTCCATTGCGTATAACCATTGTTGGATGAGTCAGATCCTTCTTTCCATTCAAAAGTAGCACCATAATCATTAGTGTCAAAACCAAGATGTGTTTTGTACCATTCTCTCATTTTCTTTGGGTCTTTGCATTTAAAAAAAACGCCGCCAATTCCTGTAACTTTTTTCATTTTTATCTCTTTTTGATTTGTAATTGAATTAAAAGCGAAACCAAGACCAAATGATAATACTAAAGCAGAAATTATGAATATCTTTTTTGTCATCTGTAAAAATTCTAAGGTTTACTATTCTTTGATGTTTATCGCAAAGCTAATTTAATATTTTTTTGTAAATATCTGATTGAATAGAAGTTTGCTTATAATTTTATCTTTTCGAATTCATACACATTTAGCGAAGATTCCTGAACTACAATTTAATATTCGGATTAAAATATTGAAATATTTGTTTTGGCGT
>SEBM01000470.1 GCA_004296145.1 Flavobacterium sp. | reverse complement strand
GGTTTTTACAATAGTTTTCTTTATTGCACTTCTGCTAATTTCTCAGATAGTTTAAATTCAATAACAGTCCGGAAATAGTATGAAAACGATACAAAGTAAAACAGAAAAAAGCGAGCTTCAGGAAAGGAATACTCATACAAAAGCAATTGATTTTATAGTAGAAAAAACGAGTTCCATTCATTGTAAGTGGATTGAAGAAATTTGTGAAGTAACTATGTTGTCTGCTGTCACCCGTGGTATCGGCATTTCAGGACGTTCTCGCGAACTGCTTGAAGAAAAAATCAAAAAGGGAGAAGCAGTAATAGCATTTGCACCGGATGGAAGATGGGCCGGTTTTTCTTTTATTTCTTCGTGGGATAATGATCTTTATGTTTC
The DNA here is from genome assembly GCA_004296145.1 of Flavobacterium sp. Taxonomy (GTDB): domain Bacteria; phylum Bacteroidota; class Bacteroidia; order Flavobacteriales; family Flavobacteriaceae; genus Flavobacterium. Next base: position 3,039 of record SEBM01000470.1, on the reverse strand, counting down.
CAATTCCGGACTTATAGTTGCACCCGAATTTAGACATACCGGATTGGCAAAAACAATCAAGAAAAAGATTTTTGAACTCAGTACTCAAATGTATCCTAAAGCCAAAATATTCAGTCTGACATCTGGTCTTGCGGTAATGAAAATGAATCACGAACTTGGATTTGAACCCGTAACGTATTCAGAATTAACTGCTGATGAAAAGTTTTGGGAAAATTGTAATGCTTGTGTCAACTGCGCAATTCTAACGAGTAAGGAAAGAAAAAATTGTCTGTGTACCGCAATGCTTTACGATCCTGACAATCGATAATAAGTACCAATAATATTGGAGTTTTTTAAAGGGTTTACTTATCATCTGAAGTAAACGCAAAAAAATATTCATCAAAAAGACAAAAAGCCACTTTTACAGTGGCTTTTATTATAATCTAAAAAGCAGATTTATAGCAGCGTATCGGAATTAATTAAACTCATTGTTTTAGATGTTAATAGGCAGAACTTAATTTTTGCAAACAAATAAGTTCTACGCTATTTCGTAATATTATTAAGCGTTTAGTATTTGTTTGCTCATTCTTATATAGATTTGAACCTGAGCTCGGCAGACCTTAATTTTACTCATTTTTTTGGTTTTTAAAATACAGTGTGTCCAGTATGTCAAGATTCTTCCACGAAAATTAAGACCTTTAAAATTGAAATAATTATTTTGCCTTAACTTTTTGTACAAAAAGGTATCATGTCCAATAATGATGTACCGCGATTTTCCTATAAAAATGTAGTATTAAATATGTAAAAAAACTTGATATCTTAAGATTTTCGTTGCATAGGTGATGTTCTTTTTAATTTGTGAATATTAGATGTTTTAGTAAATTTATCAAGTTTTAGCTTTACAAATTAGAATTTAAACCAAGTAGTATGAAACCAGAACTAACCACTTTGAAAAAACTACGCGATATGCTCGCTTTTATGAACTTACCTGTTTATTCCTATAATGATACAGATGATTTTGCTATTCTGAAAATACATGAGATGGGATTAAAAATGCCTTATTTAACGCCAACATTCAGACCTGATTTTTATACTATCATGATTGTTCTGGATGGAGAAGGCACTTTAGTATCGGGAAATGAAGTTTTTGAAGTTGGACCAGGAAATGTTTTTATGAAGCGGCCAGATGTATATTTCTCCAGCGGCTGGACAAAAATGATTACTGTTTATAATATTAGTTTCAGCAGGGATTTCATTGAAAAAATTTTACCGCTAGGTATGGATGACTTTTTGGAAATGGACAACTGCAATGGAATAAATTATCTTTTTAGTAAAAAAGATATTTCTCAGTTTGAAGACCTTTGCCTGGATATTTATAATGAAGCGGTTTCTATGACAGCCTTCAGATATGAAATGATTTCAAACCTTCTTATTCATATTCTTTTACTCATTCAACAACGTCAGGATACATTACAGATAGAAAATCAAAATGAAAAAAACGATGTTATTTTTAGTGCTTTCTGCAGAAATATGGACAAGAATTTTAACATGCTTGCATCTGGAGAAATTGATTTCGTATTACGTGGACGGGAACATGCGGAGTTACTAAACGTAAGCGAAAATAATCTGGCCAAAATTATAAGTAAAAGTTCTGGCAGGACAATCAATCAGTGGATAAACACAAAATTGATTGATGAAATTACATATCTTCTTAAAAATACAGATAAGTCTATGAAGGAGATAGCTGAGCTGTATGCGTTTGCTGAACTTAAACAGTTTTACAATTTCTATAAAAAGCACACTAATAAAACTGCCATTGCAGTAAGAAATGATTTTAATGAATCCCAAAATGAACTAATGCACATCTACAGAGGCGATAGTGTAAATATCCGTCCAAGCTGGTAATTACTTCAGTTAAAACTCACGACAGAAGTTATATTCGGATTGCTTAACTCACAGATTCTTATGAGTTGACTTTAATAAAATAACCTTAGATTAAAGCGGATAAGATTTCTTTACTATGTGGTTTTATCCTTTTGTGTTTCTTTTTCGATAATCAGCCGGTGACAATCCAGTGTGTTTCTTAAAGAAAATACTGAAATACGACATATAGGAAAAACCAAGCATATAAGCGATTTCCTTTATTGAATGGCGAGAATCCTCCATCAAAATTTTAGCAGTGCTGAGTGTTTTTTCCGCGATTAACTGTCCGCCAGTTTTTCCGGTTTTTTCTTTTAAGACACTTGAGAGGTAATTTTCATGGAGTTGCTGCATTTCAGCGTAATCTTTTATGTAAAGCGTTCTATTAATTTTGCCCTGTAATAATTGATCATAATGGTATTCTAAATTTTGTGTAAAATCCTTTAGAATATCTGGATTACGATCTGGCGTAGTATGGATCTTATATCCTTCCCAATATTCCTGTTTAATTTTCAATAAAAATCTGGTCAGTAAATTGGCGCATATCTTTTTTTGTAAAGGGGAGTCTCTTTGTAGTTCCTCTACTATTAGCAAAAGTATTTTTTTCAGTTCTGCTCTAAATTCTTTTGAGGTTTGCAAAGGAACCTGTCTTTCAAAGAGTAAAAACGGAAAGGTCTTATAAATTGAAATTCCGCCATATTTTGAAATGAAATTTTCTGTAAAGAGCAAGCCGTATGATTCAGTAACAGAATACCAGGTTAACTGCTGGAGCTCTCCTGGTTTGTTTACAAAAAACATTCCCGGTTTAATAGTAAATGGCTGTTTGTCAACAATAATTTTACCCTGGGCTTCTATAAGAAATCCTATTGAAAAAAAGGTAGTATAAAATAAAGGAGTGCTCCACGGAAATGTATGGTCCCGATGCAACAGGCGTGAGTTCACAAACGAAAATTCCTCATCTCCCAAGTGTCCGTTTGATAATTCATTGCCCATGATTTCCACTGTTTCGTAAAAATCAGTAAATTTTGGTTTTTTGTCGTTTTCCATTTTCTAAGGACTTAATATTTAAATAATAATTTTACGCGTGTAGATTTTCAGGTAATAACGGTTAGAAAAGGGAGGGGGCATAGAATTATATGG
>SEBM01000469.1 GCA_004296145.1 Flavobacterium sp. | reverse complement strand
AATATGAATCAATAATTACTTTTATAATTATTTTTTAACCATTTTGGTTTTATAATATTTGTGATACTTCGGATATGTTATTGCCCCGATAATTGAAGTCACTCCAAAACAATAATAAACCCAGTCTAACGATTGTGCTTCTCCACTTGCATAAGAGTGTAAACCTACTAAATGGAAGTTTACCCCATAATAAGTAAACAAAATCGAAATAAACACATACATACTCATTAAATTGAAGAACCATTTTCCTCTTAATGCCGGAACAAATCTAGCGTGAATTACAAAAGCATATAGCATAATTGAAATTAATGCCCAGGTTTCTTTTGGATCCCATCCCCAGTAGCGTCCCCAGCTTTCGTTTGCCCATTGCCCTCCTAAGAAGTTTCCAATGGTAAGCATAATAAGACCAATTGTTAAGGCCATTTCGTTAATGTAACTTACTTCTTTTATATGCAGTTCCATTTTAGCTTTATTTTTCTCATTCGTAAAGAAGATCAAAACTAAAGCAACAAAACCTAAAATCATTGCCAAAGCAGTCGGGCCGTAACTTCCTACAATTACTGCAACGTGAATCATTAACCAATAAGAATTAAGAACAGGCTGTAAATTTGCAATTTCCGGGTCAATCCAGTTCATGTAAGCTGCCATCAAAATCATCGCAGTCACGAAAGCTGATGAAGCAACCGTTAATTTTGATTTTCTGTCAAAAGCCAGTCCAAAGAACATTGTTGACCATGCAACATAAACAATAGCTTCATAAGCATTACTCCACGGAGCATGACCTGAAATATACCAACGTGCAATTAATCCTAAAGTATGAATGACAAATAATAATCCAACAATGACATGAAAACCGTTTATGGTGATACGAAGCCATTTTTTCTCAAAAAAGATATTAATGATAACAAGCATCAACATCAATATTGAAGCTGTAATATACCAATAAGGCAATACTTTAAAAACATCATATTTATTATATGCGATTTCGGTATTAATTTTTTCTTCGCTTGGTCTTACTTTACTTCCAAATTTCTTTTGAAAACCATTAATACTTTCAACTAAATTATCTGCTGAAGTAAAGTTTTTTTCAATAGAGCCATTGTTTAATGCACTAAAATATAATGGAAGGATTGAATTTACGTAAGTAGAATCCATTCCTTTAAAACCTGCATTTTGACGTTCTAAATAAGAAACCCATTTGTTTCCTGGATCATTTGGAATTGGAAATATTTTTAAAATACGACCACTCAAAGCAGACTCCATTAAGTTTACCTTTTTGTCTGTTTCGACAAAATCTTTCTCAAAATTATTCGGATTTGCAGCTTTGTAAGCATTGTCCAAATATGGAGATAGTTTATAGTTTCCGTTTTCGTCAAAGAATTTAACAAACGGAGCATATTTATCTTTTGAATCAATTCCAATTATTTTACGAATACTGTCATTTCCAGATTTAATATAAATAATAGGAATCTGAATCCAAACTTGCGCATATTGCGTCATAGAAAGGAAAACCTGATCAGAATTCATTCCGTTATACGTATCATTGTGGCTTACTTTTCGAAGTAATTCAGATGAAAAAGTATTAATCGGTTTCATTCTACCTCCGGCATCCTGAATAATCAAACGCCCAAATTTTGCTGCATGTTTCTCAGGTGCTTTGTAGATATTCAATAATGAATCTAGTTGTTTTTGACTTGGCGGTGCGGTAACGTGATTAGAGTGATCATTTGGATCTGCAGCATGTGTATGATCATGTGAGTGAACGTGAGGATTCTGTTGTGCAAAACCACTTAGGCTTATCATCAAAAGAAAAATCGTAATCAGCGTTTCTTTTTTCTTTTGAATTTTTTCTAATTTCTTTTTCAAATCTCCAAAACGAGAATGCTTAGAAAACATAATAGCCATTAATCCAATATAAAGTAAAAAGTATCCAAAATAAGTAATATTGGTTCCCCAGAAATCGTGGTTTACAGATAAAACTGTTCCCTTTTCATCCGGATCAAATGAAGACTGGAAGAAACGATATCCTTTATGATCTAAAACGTGGTTCATATAAATATCAGCATCAAATGTTTCTGAAGAATCCTGAACGGTTACTTTACTTTCAAAAGCAGAATAACTTTTTTCTGTTCCGGGATATTTGGTTGCGATAAAATCATTTAATTTTATTTTAAAAGGTAAAACGTATGCTTTACTTCCAAAAAAGATAGAATATTCGATATTCCCAATTTTGACCGTTTTTGGTTCTCCAACACTTCCTTTCGAACCCAAAACAGTAACTTCTTTTTCCTGTCCTTCTGCTTTTACTTTAACAATTAAAGCATCTGTATGGTTTTTGGCTTTAAAATCTTTATTAGAATCATAAGCGACACTTCCTCTCATTGCCGGATCAGGAAATACGATTCTGATATCGCCAATGCTGTATAAAGAACGCATCATTAAAGGCTGAACATTATCTTTGGTCACTTTCCCTTCAAATTTATCTGCCATTCGCATAAAATTACCTTCAAAAGGAGTCTGAATTGTATATTTTTCTCCAGTCGTATTGATATTAATTGCTCCTGCAGTTGGTTTGTTCAAAGCAAATAAAACATTGTGAATGTTCTGAACTTCACCTTCTTTAAGGAAATGTTCTTCACGTCCGCCTGAACCTGCTTCAACCAATTTTAAGTATAAAGTTCCTTTTGGATCCGGTTTTACAACTTCTTTAGCTCCCAGAATGTAGTTTTGGTACGTTACTTCAAAAGGAGTTTCGTCAAATTTTCCGGAAACGGTAAAATCATTATTGGTAACAGGAGATAACAAAAGATTTTTTTCAAAAACCCTGCGTTTCATTTCTCCTTTATATTCTCCGTCTACAAAGACAGTAACAAACATTTTATCAGAATAGATTTGATTTTCGGCAGCGCCTTCGCGAATTGGCATCATACCTTCATAACTGATGTATCTTGTAAGAAAAGCTCCTAAAAGGATAAAAACAAAAGCTAAGTGAAGTAAAAGGGTTGCCCATTTTTCTTTTTTTAATAATTGGTAGCGTTTAATGTTTCCAAAGAAATTGATCATAAAAATGAACATTATAGCTTCAAACCACCACGTATTGTATATTAAAATTCTGGCTGTATCGGTATTGTATTTACTTTCGATAAAAGTTCCAACACCCATTGCAATTGCGAATGTTAAAAAAAGAACGGCCATTAATCTTGTAGAAAACAAAAAAGAGAATATTTTTTTATCCATTTTTGAGGAATTACATTGTATAAAAGTGCCACAAAAGTACTTAAAAATGTTGAGTTGCAATATTTATGATTTGTTAATAAAAACCAAAAAAAATGTACGAAATAATTCTGAATTCTTAAAATTGTAAGGGTTTATTTTCGCTATGATAAAAGTGACTATTTTTAATCAAAATATTTCAAAAAAAAA
>SEBM01000031.1 GCA_004296145.1 Flavobacterium sp. | reverse complement strand
TAAATAAAAATTTCTAAAAATTCAGGATTTAATAAATACCTCAAATTAAACTTTTATGAACTGTTTTGATTCTTTATTCTAATTATTTGAAAGTCATAAAAATTAACCACAAAATAAAATTATGAAATTAAAATTTACTCTCTTTATAATATCTGTTTTCGTTTTAACTAGTTGTAAAAATAAAGGCACTTTAAACCAAGATAATAATTACGAAAAAGTATTAGTTGACCGGGAAAATAATGCTGCTAAAAATCAAACAGAAGTAACCGGAACACTAGTTGATGAAATTCTTTTTGAAGTAAAAGCTGAGTCAAAAGATTTTGAAGATGGAATTCAACCGTGGGCAAGTATTGAAAGACCCGAAGTCGATTTGCCCAATTTGATTGATAAAGATAAAATCATGATTTCTCAAAACAACGTTACGATAATTATTGATTATCCGTTAACCAATAAATATCAGTTTGATTTGAAATCGGAGAAGGGTTTTACAAGAGAAATGTTGCTTACCGAAATTAGCAAACATTATTTTAAACTTTATGAAGAAGAAGAAAATTCAGCAACCGTAAAAACCTTACCAATGGAGAAAAGAACCATGTACAACAGAAACCAAACGAATGGGAAATACGGAATTTGGGGACATGATATTGCTGATTTAGTTTTGACAGATATTCAGGTTTATAAAGATAATGATGAAAAAATTATTTTGACATTAGGAATTGATTCTTAAATGTTTTATTTCTAATAAATTAAATCTCTTCTCTAAAGCATGACACGAAAAGTATTAGTATTTTTTTTGGTATTTATAGCCCTAAAGGGTACAGCACAAAATAAAATGAAAAAAGCCGAAGAACTTATAAATAAAAAAGATCCAGCCTGGACGCTTGTTCAGGATTGGATTAAATCTGCTAAGAATAAAGTTGAAATTTTGCCTGCTGATCCTGTAAAAGCAAAAGAATCATTATATAAAACTCAGGTTACAACTAGTTCACCAATGGGATCGATCGTCTACATGACGGGCGGAATTTTAATTGATGACGGATGGATAAGAATTTTGGGTTCAGGAAATACAAAATTCGATCGCTCACTTCCGGACTGGAATAAAGGAAAATCATTTAAAGAGTTCGGAGAAGCTCCTTCTTTTTTAATCATTGCAGATGATGCGATTGGAGGGTTTTATATATTAAATGGTGGCGCTTTAGGAAATGATTTAGGCAAAATATATTATTTTTCACCTGATAGTTTAGAATACGAAGCGCTTGATGTTACTTATTCAGAATTTTTGCAATTCTGTTTTTATAATGATTTAGATAAGTTTTACGAAGGAAACAGATGGAAAGGATGGCGAGATGAAGTTTCAAAAATAAAAGGGGATGAGGTTTTTAATTTTTACCCGTTTCTTTGGACGGCTGAAGGAAAAGATATTGAGAAAAATTCAAGAAAAGTGATTCCGGTTGACGAGCAATATAGTTTGAATTTAGATTTAAGAAAACAATTGGGTTACGATAATTAAGATTTTGTAATAACATTTAATAAAACTGAAAATGAACCACAAAATAAAATCAATCCGACCATTTATCGGAGCTAAAAACTTCGAAATATCAAGAAATTTTTATCGTGATTTAGGTTTTGAAGAAGTGGTTTTAGCACCCAATTTTTCTGTTTTTAAATCGGAAGAAACTGCCTTTTATCTTCAGGATTATTACGCCAAAGAATGGATCGAAAACACCATGATTTTTTTAGAAGTCGACGATGTTGATCGATATTATAAGGAACTTCTAGCTTTAGATCTTCCGGAGAAATATGAAGATGTAAAATTAACGCCAATCAAAAATTTAGATTGGGGAAGAGAATGTTTCCTGCACGATCCGTCTGGTGTTTTGTGGCATTTTGGCGAATTTAAGAAATAAATTCATTTTTATCTCAAACCAAATTCTCCCAGGATTTTTGTGTTGCTTTTTCGCTGATACCAGTCATTATAAACCAATTCTAGTTTTTTTACAGTTAATTCCCCGAAATCAAAATCACGAAATTTTTCTGTAATTTCAATCAGCTTCTCAGGATTTTCCAATTTTTCCTGAAAACGCATTACCGTCGAATGTGCAGTAGAAATAGTATAGCGACTGTCTATACTTTGTTGTAAAGTGGAGTTTTTAAAATTATCACGCAGTTTATCCCTAAAATCATTCAGCGTTTCATCAGTTGGAAATCCCTGAATCATAATCGCAGATGAAGATGCTGTAATGCCTTTAAATTGAATTCTGATCCTGTCTACATCAACCATACTTTTGCAGATTGTTTCGATATAATCATTTGGCGAAATCTGATCTAAAGTAAATTCTTCCGAACAGGAAATTATGGACATTACTGTGATATGAATATCCGTTTCGGGATAATAATATTGTGTAGGATCTACTTCTTTTAATTCATTTAATAAAAGGGCAATATTTGCTTTTATTTCTTCGCTTGGGCGAATAAGTAATGTTATTCCGAATCGGGAATCTGATTCGTTATTAATATCAGTATCAATCGAATAATTTCCGGCTAAAATACTTTCAGCAGATTTTTTATAAAGTTGATCGTAATGTTCGGTTAAGTTCATTGGGATTATTTCTTTTTTCCTTTTTCTAAATTTTCTCTGACCCTAAATTTTACAATTTTAGTAATCAGATCAAAAGGCATTGGTTCTTTTAAAGGAAATTGTACAGAACCTTTTCCTGATTTATATTTTGAAAGTTCTTCTTTAAATGCTTCGTGGCCGGTTGGCAAAGCATATAAACCGATATGATTTTTAAAAGCCGCAAAATACACCACAATTCCGTTTTGTTCAAAAGCCGGCATAGAATAACTAATTTTCTCCTTGGCATCCGGCGCAGCTTTCTGAATTGTCATCCTTACTTTTTCCAGAATCTCCTGAACATCATTTGGAAATCCTCCAATGTATTCGTCTATGTTTTCGGGTTTTTTGGTTTCCATAGGAGTTTGTTTTTTTAGTTTCAGGTTTCAGGTTTCATGTTTCAAGTCCTTGGATTGTGTATTTAACCGCAAAGTTCGCAAAGATTTACGCTATGAACGCAAAGTTTTCCTTGCGAACCTTTGCGAACCTTGCGGTTAAAGTATGTTCAAAGTAAAAAACCTGAAACTTTAAACCTGAAACAAAATTTATTTTCACGCAAATCCCTGAGGAAAACGGTCTAAAATCAGGTTAAGGAGAATATTTTGTTCTAAATACGCTTTTGCGCCGGCTAAAACCAACGTAAACCCTTCTGTTGAATTCCTGACCTGATGTATTATTTTATCATTATCACCTTTAAATCCTGAGTTGGTTATGCTTACAAAAGTTTCATTTTCGTTTAACGGAGTAAACACCCATTCTACCAAAGTAATTTCGTCTGAGTTTCCCCATTCAACAACAATTTTCTGGTTCTCTTTTATCACTTTTGTAGAAACAGTAAGCGAAAAGCCATACATTTCCCAGGTCCATTCTGTTGTTTTGTCTTCTTCTAATTTGCCTGAACCTTTTGTAAACCAAAATTTACTTGTGATTTCCGGATCTATAAAGGCCTGAAAAACTTGTGAAACCGGTTTTCTAATCAGCATTGCTGCTTTTGCGAACTTGTTGTTTTCTGCATTCATACTCTTTATAGTAAAAGGTTGTTAGTAAAAAGTGAACTGACTTGTCTTTTCTGATTACTCTTAAAAGTTTTCAAGCCTCTAATTTACTAAAATTATACTTTTAAAAGACAGCCAATAATCAAAAGTATAAATGAAACTACCGATGCAATTATTCTGATAAGATGAAAATTATTCCATTTTGTTTCAAATTTGCTGCGTAAATGGGCAGCATTTTCAAGAGTAATATTCGATAAGTCTGTTTTGTCCAGCATTTCGTTTAGCGGAACATTTCCTAACATAGTCAAAAGAAAAACACCAACAAAGTAGATTATTCCAGCGCTTATAATCAGCCAGAAAACAAAAGAATTAGATTTATTGAAATATCCCGATAAAAGGCAAAATAGTATTGGTCCAAAAAAGATTATAAAAAATAACGGATTTATAATAGTACGGTTCATATTCTGAAAGGCTTTCAGATAATTTACATCATCAAGCCTTCCAATGCCGGGAGTTACAGCGTTTCCCCAGGTGAAAAAAATACCAGCTAAAAGCCCTGTAAACAATGTAGCTAAAAGCAGTGTAATTGTTTTTGTATCCATAATAAAAGTTCCCATAATTTAATTGTTTTTGAATTACAATATAAAATTAGAGATATTTACTATTAGATATTTGTCTGAAAAGCAATGTAATTTGTTTGAAAAGAATTTTTAGACATCCTTTTTATCAATCCATTTTCCAACAGTTGGTGCAACATAATTTGTCATTTTTTCTAATAAATCTTCTATGTTATTGCTAACCAAAAGCATTTCCTGATTTACGTTTTTCAGAAAACCTTTTTCAACCATTGTCTGCATTAATTCGACCAAAGAATCATAAAAACCATTGATGTTTAAAACAGCAATTGGTTTTTTGTGTAAACCCAATTGCGCCCAGGTTACCATTTCAAAAAGTTCTTCGAGAGTTCCAAAACCGCCCGGAAGCGCAATTACGCCATCGCATAAATCACTCATTTTGGTTTTTCTTTCGTGCATGCTTTCTACCAGAATTAATTCGGTTAAACCCAAATGTGCGATTTCTTTAGAACGCAGGAAATTAGGCAAAACGCCAATAACTTTTCCACCTTCATTCAGAACTCCATCTGCGACAGCGCCCATCAATCCTACGTTTGCGCCACCATAAATCAATTCAATATTTTGTTTTGCCAGAGTTTGCCCAAGCAATGTGGCCTGTTCTTTATAAATATCTTCGGTTCCGAAACTGGAACCACAAAAAACGGTTATTCTTTTCATTTTTATTTTTCTATTTCGTACACAAAATTATAACGTGAAGGTTCATTGTAATAAGCAACCTCTTGTTCGTCAACTTTTATTGCACCTAGTTTTTCTATTGCTTTTTGTGAACGGTAATTTTCTGCGCCAATATGAAATCTGACTTTTTCGACAGTTTTAAAAGAATAATCAAACATCATTTTTTTTACCTGTGGATTAAATCCCGTTCCCCAAAATTTTCTTCCGTAAAAAGTATATCCTATAAAAACACTTTTGTTTTCAGATTCATAATCATAAAATCGGGTACTTCCTGCAACTTCATTAGTATTTTTATCAATAATAAGAAAAGCACCTTTGCTTTGCATAGCGCCTTCAAAAAAGTTTAAAAATACGTCTCTTTCATAGCGATTTTTATTCGGATGCTGTTCCCAGATCAAAGGATCGGAAGCTACTTTATACAACGCTTCAAAATCAGATTCTTTTAATGGAACTAATTTTATAATATCATTTTCTAATATTTCGGGTTGTAAATCTAAGCTTGATGTATTCATTTCTTAGTTTTTGTGGTTTGTTTTTGATGAATTCATTTTTAAGAAAACCGGACTTTGGTTTTTCTATGTGGAGTTTCTTGTGAAGATTCTTCGTTCCTCAGAATGACAAAAATGTTGAAATTAAATGTTTTTAATCTGGACACAGGAAACATTTTCCATTTTAATTTCTTTACCAACTTTCTTTAATAAACCTGTTTTTGGGTTTCTTTTAAAAACAATAATATTTCCTGTAATAACATTCGAAGCAATTAAGAATTTTCCACTTTCGTCAATGGCAAAAATTCTCGGATGTTTTCCTAAAGTGGACTGATAACCAATGTTTTTTAAAAGTCCGTTTTCATCAATAGAAAAAATAGCAATATTGTTTTCTTTTCCTCTGTTGGTGGCATACAGGAATTTTCCGTCGGGAGAAATATGAATATCTGAACTTTCAAAACCTTCTTTTATTTTGTCCGGATGTGTCGCAATACGCTGTATTTTATGTAAAGTTCCGTTTTCATAATTGTAAACGCTTATCTGGCCTGCCATTTCTTCAATACAATAACCAAATTTCTGATTCGGATGAAAAGTAAAATGTCTTGGTCCGGCTTCTGAATCGGTTTTTAAAAATGGAATTTTGGCTTCAACCAAAGGCTGTTTTAAAGTTTCATTAAATCGATAACAACGTATTTTATCAGCTCCTAAATCGGGCAGCAATAAATAATCATTTTGTGGTGAAAATATGGCAGAATGAACATGCGAACGGGTTTGTCTTTCTTTGTGAACACTTCCGTCCATGTATTGAAAATTCTGTGCAATCGAATCTATTTTTCCATTTTCTAAAATCGGATGAACCGAAACACTTCCTTCGGTATAATTAGCATTTACAAGCCATTTGCCACTTTTATGAACCGAAACATAAACCGGATTTTCTCCGCCGCTCGATTGTTTATTGATAAAAATCAGGCTTTTTTGCTGCGGATTAAATTCAAAACTACTCACACTTCCTGCATTTGGTGTTTTGGTATCTGTACAAGCATAAAGATATTTTCCATCAGGCGAAAGCGTCAGAAATGATGGGTTTATTACATTTTTCACAGAAGTGATCTTATTTAATTTACCATTTAAAGTATCCAATTGATATACCTGAATCGATTCGGCCGTAACATCACGATTGTATGATCCAAGAAAAACATAAGTATTCTGAGCATTTGCATGAATGCTAAATAGAAAATAAAAGAAGAATAGTATTTGTTTCATGTTTTAAGTTTCAAGTTTCAAGTTTCAGGTTCCGGACCTTTGAACCTTTGCAGCTCTGAGCCTTTGTCCCTAAATTTAAACTTTTTTCCACCATTGTTGAAATTGCTGATTTTCATTTCTCAATTCAACCAATTCACCAATTTTAGGTGTAATAATCGAAATTGGATTTGCTTGATTTTCATTCAATTCAGTTATTCTTTTCAAAGGTTCGTCCCAGGCATGATTAGCCAATGCAAATTTTGAAGAATGAATAGGGAATAATCTTTTAGTTTTTAATTCTTTGCATTCTTGTATCACATCTTCGGGCAGGTTATGAATGTATTTCCATTTTATATCATATTGACCGTTATCTATCAAAGCCAGATCAAAAGGACCGTATTTTGCACCAATTTCTGCAAAATGAGTATCGTAACCGCTGTCTCCTCCCAAATACATTTTAAAATCTTTGGTTTCTAAGATGAAAGAAAGCCAAAGTGTGTTGTTACGAACAAAACCACGACCAGAAAAATGTCTTGTTGGCGCTGTATAAAGCGTAATGTTAGAATCTAATTCTATTTTTTCATGCCAGTCTTTTTCAATTATATTCTGAGGAGAAAAACCCCATGATTCAAAATGAGAACCAACACCAAGACCACAAACAACCTGTTTGGTTTTCGGTTTTAGTTTTATGATTGTTTTATAATCCAAATGATCATAATGATCGTGTGTAATTAGTAAATAATCAATTTCAGGAAAATCTTCAGCATCATAGATATCAGCTCCTTTAAATGATTTTGTAGTTCCGGGAATAGGAGAGGCGTTACCGCTAAAAACCGGATCAACAAGAAAACGCTTTCCTGCTATCTGAAAGTAATAAGAAGAATGTCCAAACCAGATTAAAATATCCTGATTAACATCAAGTTGAAATAAATCTGTTTTTATTGAAGGAATAATATTAGCGGGAATTCTGTGTGGTCTTTTTTTAAACAAAAATTCATATAAAACGCCCGACATAGAATATCCTTCGGTAAGTTGTGGGGTAAAATGAACGTTTTCAAATTTTCCGTTTTTGTAATTTGGTGATTCCTGAATTTGAGCGAGTCTTTCGCCGGCTGGTGCTTTTCCGAATACCGGACTTTGCAGAAAAATATAAAGGGCTAAAACAATAAGTATTATAAAAGTTAAGATCATGGTATTTATTGAGGGGGATATAATTTATTTAAATTTTCGATGGAAAGTGAAATCATTTTTTTTAAAATTTCGGTATCAATGTCGGTTAATTTATTGATGTAAATACACGCTTTTGACGATTTATGTTTGCCCAGTTTTGATAATAATTCTTCTCTGTCTTCAGTCGTCAGGTAACTGTAGAAAGAAATAGCCGCTTTTCTTGGCGAAAAAGCAACAAGCGGCGCATCGCCTTCGTGACCGCTGTCGTATTTATAATGGTAACTTCCAAAACCAACAATAGCCGGTCCCCACATTTTAGGCTCAAAACCAGATTGTTCCTGGATCAGTTTTACCAGTTCAAAAGAGTCATTTTTTTTCGTTGTATCTTCAACAGCATTAATAAAATCGGTAACACTGCTTTGAGTTTCGGTTGTTTTATTTTTTGCCATTTTGCTTTTATTTTTGGTTTAATACCTCATTTCTCAAAAGCAGTTTTTTGATTTTAATTGCCGTATCATAAAACAAATCAGAATTTGCATTCATCTGATTTTCCAATACAATCAAACTCAGATCGCTTTCAGGGAAATACAAATTTACAGAAGAAAATCCATCACCCAGACCTGTGTGTCCAATAAATTTTGGAGATTCTTTATCTACAATTCTAAGTCCGTAACCGTAACCTACTTTTTCTTTCCCGAAAACATTATGCTGTGCCAGAATATTATATTGCAGCATTAACTTATACGTTTCTGGTTTTAGAATTTTTCCGTGATGAAGATTGCTGTTCCAGATATTTAAATCATTCACATTAGATATAATTCCGCAAGAAGGAATTTTTTCAGGAGTAATTAAAGAATTTTGCGCTTTTTCAATTTTATTATTATCGATCATATAACCTGTAACGACATTTTTACTGTTCTCTTTAGAATAACAAAAAGTGTTATTCATCTTGAGTTTTTTAAAAAGTTCACTCGCCATTTGTTCATAGGTTTTTTTAGAAACGGCTTCAATAATCTGACCTAAAAGCGGATAACCTTCATTACCATATTTAAATTGACTTCCGGGCTTAAAAAGCAATGGTTTTTGCGGATTTGCGATTCCATGCGTATGATTCAATAACTGATGAACCGTTACAGAATCTGCCCAGCTTTGTTTTAAATTGGGTAAATATTTTTTTATAGGAGCATTTAAATCAATTCTGCCTTTTTCTACTTCTTTCAAAATTAAAACTGCCGTAATCTGTCTGGTGTTCGACATGATTTCAAACTGGCTATCTATTTTTAAAGGCGTTTTTGTATCAAAATCAGCAAAACCTTCTGCTTTGGAATAAATTGTTTTTCCTTTTTGGGAAATTATAATTGTGCCATTAAATTTTTGGGAAGAAACAGCTAATAAACTATCTGTCTGAGCAGAAAGATTATTTGTTTTTTGAGCAAATGAATTACAGTTTGAAAATAAAAAAAGAAGAGCTAGTAAAGTTGTGAACCTGAAAACTGCATTCATTAGAAGTTTATATTTTTTAGTTTTTATTGATTTAAAACATTCCGTTTTCGTTGACTATTTTAGAAGGAACCGCTTGTCCTAAATCCCAAAGTTCAACTATTTTACTTTCTTCAAACCTAAAGATGTGTACCACTGCAACTCCCAAATCGGTACTGTTTTGCTTGACATGAGAGTGAATAGCAACAAAATCTTTATCTCCGATAGCGTGATGAATTTCGATAACCTTATTTGGGTTTATTCGGGCCGCTTCGTCCATGGCGAGCATTAACGTATTGGCATCTCCTTTAAAATAAACATTATGATGCTTAAAATTCTTGCCTACATACAAACGAAATGCTTCATGTGAATGTCCTTTGGCAGCTAATTTTAAAAAGTCTTTTGCGATATATTTCCTTGTCATGATTTTAAAATTTAAAAGCAAACTAAGTTAAGAAAATTACCGGTATATTTTTTTGTAAAAAAATCCTAAAAACTTATAAAATTACACATCCTCAGATTTTATCTTACTGACATCAATGCCGAGTTTTGTAAACTCTTTTTGTCCCAATTCTGTAATATAAAAATGTTTGTCTGTCGGAGTTTTTTTTGCAATCCATTCTTTATCTGCAAAATTTTCCAGAAGCAGTTGTCCCAGTTTTCCGCCAATATGTTCGTAGCACAATTTTGCCGGTTTTATATTTGTTGTTTTTGCGTTCATCCTCAAAATTTTAAGCTGTTATTTTTTTTGGAAAAGCAAAATCTATGATAATAAACCATAAAGACAAAACGAAGAAAAGGCCGGCAATAATTGCAGGCAAATTTCTTAAAACGGGATTCATAATTTTCGCTTTTTAAGCAACGAATTTATGAAATTATTGGACGTGAAAAATGTTTCTTTAATTAAAAGATTGTCTGAATTCTAAAGGCGAAATGGTAGTTTTTGTTTTGAATAATTTGCTAAAAGACTGATGATGCTCAAAACCCAGATCAAAAGCGATTTCACTTATTGATAAGTTGGTTGTGGAGAGCTTTTCTTTTGCTTTTTCGATCAGTTTATTATGAATGTGCTGCTGCGTACTTTGCCCTGTAAGTGATTTTAGCAAACCGCTTAAATAATTGGGAGAAAGATGTAAAGTTTCTGCAATATACTGCACTGTCGGAAGACCATTTTTTGCTAAAGAATCACTGCTGAAATATTCTTCCAGCAGTTTTTCTAAGCGTGATAAAATTTCATGGTTGCTAATTTTTCTGGTGATAAACTGTCGGTTGTAAAAACGTTCAGAATAAGTAAGAAGCAACTCTATTTGTGCAATGATAACATCCTGACTGAATTTATCAATATTAGATAGATATTCTTTCTGAATATTTTTAATGATATCAATAATCATTTTTTCTTCCTTGTCAGAAAGATGGAGTGCTTCATACACCGAATATCCAAAATATTCATATTGTTTTATTTTCTGTGCAAGCGGTGTATTCCACAAAAAATCGGGATGAATCAATAACGAATATCCTGTGTGCTGCAATTCAGCATTTCCTTCAACAGAAAAAACCTGTCCGGGCGCAATAAACAACATGGCACCTTCTTTAAAGTCATATTCCTGCTGCCCGTATCGCATGATGGCATTTGCATTTCTTTTGAGCGCAATCGAATAAAAATCAAGAATAAGACTTTGAGGCTCCTTTTCGTTTAGAAATTTCAAATCTTCAAAATTATAAACGCTCACAAGCGGATGTTCGGGTTTTGGTAAACCGCGGAACTCATGAAACTCGCTGATACTTTTTATTCGGTGTGGTTGAGAAACTGCCATAGCACAAGATACTTATTTCTGGTTATAAATTGCAGCAAATTCTTTGGCATAATCTGCTATTTTGGTTTTGCCAAAAACAGCCGGTTTGTTGCGGGCGAAATCTTCTGCTAATAATCCGCTGTTAAGTGCTGCATACATTTCAACTAATCCGGCAGCAATTTTTGGCTGCATACCCACATTTAGCAAACCGTTTAAAGTTTCTTCGTCGGTTTTTGAAGTCCATTTTAAATCGGGTTTTCCAATCGCATTTCCAAGAATAGCAGCTGTTTCTTCGCCTGTAAGTTCTTCACTTACTACATAACGGATTTTTTTTCCGTCAAGCGGAGTTGTAAGCTCTTCGGCAATTGCAGACGCAATATCCAGTGGAGAAACCCACGGAATTGTTTTTCCGACACCATAATTAACAGCAATATTTCCGTTATTTTTAATAACCGGGATATAAGCCAGTAAATTGTAAAAGAAAGAAGTAGGACGCATAAAGGTAATCGCAACATCTGATAATCTGTTCAGTACACCTTCAATTTCGTTATAACGCTGAATGATTCCGGAGTTTTTCTCCAGATGCGCGCCAATGCTACTTAAAAACACCACCCTTTTTACTCCTGATTTTTTGATTGCTTCGGCGTAGCTATTTCCGATTTTGCGTGTAAACGCATCCAAATCCATATTAGGATCAAAATAATTCGCTCTCGGAATCATGCAATACACAGCATCTGAACCTGTAAAAACAGTAGTCAGAAACGCAATGTCTTCTACAGAACCAATTGCTGCTTTTGCGCCCAATTCTTCAATGGCACTTTCGTTTTCAGGATTACTCGAAATGATAGTAATCTCATGTCCTTTTTGCACTAACTCCTTGGCCAGCGGCTTGCTGATGTTCCCTAAAGAACCTGTAATAATAATTTTCATATATCTATTTTTTGATGGTACAAAGTTGTGCAACATCAAAGCAATAGTTGTAGCCAAATCTACTATTGTCTTAGTCTAAAATAGCTATAAGGGGTAATACATTATTTTGCAGATAATTTCTTTTCGTTTTCTGTCTGAGGCTTGCCTTTTCCGTTTGGTTCGCCTTTTCCTGTTGTAATCAGTTTTTTGAGGCTGTTCTGAATATAATTGGTCCAGGCATCTTTGCAAATTTCAAAACATTCATAATCCGGAACCAAACCAAAGTGAGTGAATTTGAGTTCGGTTTTGCCATTTTTTTCAGAGATTTCAAAAGTAGGTTTTGTGCCCGTCCATTCTTTTTCGTCTTCTGTAAATTTGAAATAATTGTCTTCAACAAACCAGACAATTTTCTGATTCGGAATCACTTCAATCAATTTAACTTTACAACGATGAACATCTTCATAATGATAATCAAATTCATCATTTAGTTTGGCCGTATTGCCTTGTATTTCTTCAGACCACCAGCCGCGAACATTGGTTACAGCATTAAAAACTTCAGAAGGAGATTGATCGACTATAAGTGTTGTGGTAAAATCCTGTGCGCTCATTTTTATGATTTTTAGAAAGTTATATAACAAATTTACAATCTAAAAACCAATAAGTTAGGGTTGTTAAAAGACAATTTTAAGGGTAGAATCGGACAGAGGAAGGGGATTTTAGATTTATGATTTTAGATTTTAGATTTTCTCGCAATGTTGTGTCATTTCGACCAAGGAGACTCGAGCGATAGCGAATAGGCGAAGCAAATAACATTCGTAACCATAATGCCGGAATAACTTTATGTGATTTCTCCTTCGTCGAAATGACACAACATTGCGTGTAAAAACTTCGTTGTTTTACAAGTGAAATTACCTTTTCCTAAATATCCCAATTAACAAATTAATGATGTAAGCAGGTCCGGCTACAAAAATGATTAAAAAAGCCATAGCAGCTGAAAACACACTTTGTAATTGGTAATCATAAAAATTGTGTGGTCCATTATTTACACGGAAAGCGCTGTATGCTATAATAATCCAATAAATAATAAAACCTCCGATAAAAACAATTAAATGAATTATGGTTAGAGCTTTTACCAATTTCTTTTTCATAATCTTTATTAACAGCCAATATCCCAATCCATTTAAAATGTAAAATAAACATATGGCATAAGAAACGATAAGATTTGATATCACAAAATAAGTATCATGAATATTTATATCTAAAGTATTGTCTTTCTGTATTATTCCAATTAATAAAACGATTACAGTAATAGCAAAGAATAAATGATAAACCTCTATTTTAATATTTTTCATGTTACTATTTTAATTCAAAATTCTCTCAACAATGCCTTCAATTTCCTGCATATGTTTTTCCATTACTTTTTCTAGTTCCAAAGTACCGCCCAAAATTAGCATTTCTTTATTTTCGAATCTTTTTCCGAGTCTGTCATTAAGCATGATATTTTCCATGCTTTGTGCAATTCCGATTTCTGTTAAGAATTCGTTCGGATGTCCGGCAGTACAAATTACAATTCCTTGCGGAACAGTTTTCATTTTTTTGGAAGTTTCAGTTTGACCATACGCATAGCCAACAGAATAAACACGGTCAAACCAACCTTTTAGTTTTGACGGGCAATCGCTCCACCAAACCGGATATAAAAAGATAATACAATCTACTTTTTCTATTTTTTGATGTTCTGCCAAAACATCTTCAGAAATGGGTAAATCGATTTTTGCAAATCCTTCTCTTTCATATTCGTTTTCAGACATATCGCCCTGAAAATTTATTTCGTACAAATCAGAGATTTCAAGATTCCAGTTTTGTTTTTCAATTAAAGATTTTAATTGTTTTAAAACCTGAAACGTGTACGATTTTTTACTGGGATGCGCATAAACAATCAGAATATTCATTTTGATATTATTTAAGATTAAAATACTTCTTCATTTTATTCTTCCGAAAACTCCAGAATATCTCCCGGCTGACAATCCAAAACTTTGCAAATCGCTTCGAGCGTGCTAAACCGAATTGCTTTTGCCTTGCCTGTTTTTAAAATTGAAAGATTGGATAAAGTTAAATCTACCTTTTCAGAAAGCTCGTTTAATGACATTTTCCTTTTGGCCATCATCACATCTAAATTTACTATTATTGGCATTACTTTTAGTTTAAATAGTTAGTTCGTTTTCTGACTGAATTTCGATTCCTCTCTTAAAAATCTGTGCAATGACAATTAATATTATTCCCATAAAAAGCCATACATCTGCACCTTCTAAGCGTAACGTTTCCAGAGCAGGCATTTTAACTTCCTGCGTAATAAGCCATTTCGTGAAATTTGCTCCCCAATAAGAAAACAAACCTATACCTATTGCCAAATAAGATAAATTGAATATAAATCGCCCTGTTTCGCGATTAAAAGGTTGTGTCATATTCAGTTTTTTGTCGTGTAATATTTTTACAATCAGATAAAACATAATTGCTTTCATAACCGCCGGAATGCTGATTAGAATTATTTCCTGAATATAATAAGCAGAATTTAAATTATATAAGCTTACCAAATCCAGATAATTAGCAGTATAAGAACTGATTGCCAAAGTAAAAATTCCGCTAAAGATAAATATGCCGGCTTCAACACATAGTCCGATAAAGATTATCCATGAAAGAACATACAAGATAGTAAGAATCTGCTGTGTACCAATTTTAATATTAATTTCCATTGTATTAAGATTTAAAGTTACTAGGCTAAATTAATAAAAATTTATTGATAAACAATAAAAAAGTAATTTTAATCAATAAATAAAAATGCCAGGTCTTTA
>SEBM01000030.1 GCA_004296145.1 Flavobacterium sp. | reverse complement strand
TTTAAACGCCTCTTTTTTTTCATTATATTAAAAATTAATCACTTTAAAAAGATATTTCGTTTTAATGAAAGACTAAAGTGTAATTTACACACATATTACTTGTTTCATAAAGATATTGTGTTAATTTAGTTTTATTAACTTAACCAAACCCAATCTATTATGAATAGAAAATTACTTATCCTACTGTTTTTTCTAGTGACATTTTTAGCCAAATCGCAAAGTCTGGTCTGGACTACAGACATGACAGATGCCATTGCCATGAGTAATGAAAAAAGAAAACCAATGCTACTTTATTTTACCGGACCAGGAGTATCCGAAAATCTCCAGAACGAGGTTTTTAAAAGCCCTGAATTTGAAAAATGGTCACGTAATAATGTTATCTTAGTGAGACTTGATTTGTCTGATTCATCATCAAATGAGATTAAGGAGCAAAATAACAAATTGAGAACTGCCTTTGGTGTTGTTGAGCTGCCACAAGTATGTTTTGCCAGCGCTACTATACGAAAAGGAAAGACCATGTTTGATACGTTAGGTAAAGTTTCGTATGTTCCCGGTGGAGCACAAGCCTGGATTACTGAATCTGATATGATTCTGAATCCACAATAGATCAAATTTTCTAGTTTAATTTGTAATATCCCTTTTCGGCCGTGGCATGAAAAGGGATATTTTTTTTGAGACAACTCGTTTTCCAACATTTCTGAATGGAATAAGAATTGGAGGCATCTGAAATGATCTCTCTCGGATTGAGATCTGATAAAACACGATCCAGATTCAGTTTTGGTGTTTGCGTGAGAATCAAAATATCAGGGTGAGCGTTTTTGGGATAAACACTTGAACTGTCAATCAAAAGAATCTTTTTATCATTAAAAAAGAATGTGTTTTTAATTTTCTGCGGAGATTTTAAAACTGCAAAATTACCAGTTACATAAGAACTTATAATGTTGTTGCTCAATTCCTGTTTTAATGAAAGCTCATTTGTAAACAGCTGAATATCTTTGCCTTTTTTCTCGCTTATAATTGTTTTTTTCTTGGTATTAAATACGATAAGTTCCTGTTGTTTTTCAGTTTCTATTTTGGTGGTAATAAAAGATAGCTGTACAATTATGACGCTAATTAGCATTATCACGAATTTAGGATATGAAGGTTTTTTAAGCCAGAATATTGCAGCAATTGTTAAAAGATAAAATGCCAGTAAATAATAAAAATTGAATCCAATATTGCGGATTACAAATGATTCAAATGAGGCGACATAATGAATGATTAGATTAAGAAGATAAATGCTTTTTTCGAAAATCTGAATTATGAATAAAGGACAGCTGCCAAATACGGAAATAATCATTACAATAATACCGGCAATCATAATAAAAGATAAAACCGGAAGAATCAGGATGTTTGTCACAAAAAACAATCCCGGAAATTGATGAAAATAATACAGACAAAGAGGAAACGTACCTATTTGAGCAGCGAATGAAACGCTCAGGGCTTCCCAGATGTAAAGGATAATTTTGTTTTTAGGTTTCCAGATTTCTTTGAAAACCGGCTGAATCCATAATATTGAAAATAAAGCAATGTAGCTAAGCTGAAACCCAACGTCAAATAAGAAATACGGTTCAAAAAGTAAGATCAGTAAAACTGAAACCAATAAGTTGTGGTAAATATTACTTCCTCTTCGTAAATGATTTCCGATTGCGAGAAATGAAAACATAACTACAGATCGCAGAACAGGAGGTGAGAGTCCGGAAACAATTCCGAAAAGACCTAACGAAATCAAAATAGCAATAAGTTTTATAAAAGAGCCTTTTCTATTATTTGAAATTGGCTTTAAAACAAAAAGAATAAACAACATAATAAAACCGACGTGTAATCCCGAAACCGACAAAACATGGGTTGCTCCTGAATATTGATAATCCTGAATAATGTCTGAAGAGATTTCCTGTTGCTGGCCGAGAATTAAAGCCATCGCCACATTCATTTCGGTTTTATTAAAATGTGCTTTTTCAAGATTTGAAATAATTCTTGAATTTAGTCTTGCGGCATAAAACCAAATGTCCTTTTTTATTTTTTTGCTAACTTTTGTTTCAGATTTTGAAACATATACCTGAGCATATATCTGTTTGTTAAAAAGGTATTTGCCATAATCAAACTGATTTGGATTTTTTGCAGCAGAAGTTTTTTGTAAAGTTGTTTTTGCCTGTATCGTATTGCCAATAATAAGCGAGTTTTTTAGACTGTCTTTTTCAATATTTACAATAATTTTGCCCGTATATTTCTTGTCGTCAATAGTATTTAATACACCGATATACCGATCATTATAGTCATTGCTTTTTAACTTCTCACGCAAAGTAAGAGTGATCAAATGATCTTTTTCGAAAGCGTTTTTGAAATGCGTATAATTTGATTCCTGATAAGAATCTGTATTGATTAATAAACTAAGAAAACCTATTCCGAACGAGATAAAATTGACACAGATTCCAAAAAAGAGATTTAGTTTTTTATTCTTTCTGGATAGAAAATAAATGACTGTAAATAGTACAGCAGCAATTAAAAGTATGAATATTGCAGTTGAGAGGGCTGGTTGCCAATAATAGGAAACTACGATACCAATTAAAAAACTAATCGTAATTCTGACCAAAGGAAAATCTAATACTTTCATGGCTTAAAAGTATTATAATTTTGTAAGAAAAATAATATTTTATAGATAAATATTAATCAACGACTCTGTTGATTTGGGCAAATGAATTTTGATAATACGGTTCTTTGGTAGAAGAAATAATAACTCCTTTGGCTGTAGAAGAATGCACAAATTTTATTTCATCAGAGTTTGCTTCCGTGATAAGGCCAACGTGATTAATTTGCTTGCTTTTGTTGGTTTTAAAGAAAATTAAATCACCTTTTTTTGCATCATTAAACTTAATTATTTTGCCGATTTTGGATTGTTCAAATGAAGTTCTGGGTAATTTGATGTTTTCTGACTGAAAAGAATTAAATACCAACCCGGAACAATCAAATCCACTTTTGTTTGTGCCGCCGGCTTTATAGCGCACGCCAATATTGTCTGTGGCAACTTCAATTAAATTCTTAACAACATATTTATTTTCCTTTTTGGATTCATTTTTACTTACTGCAGCAGAACTTGATTTGCAGGAAGCAAATAGAACAGATAAAAAGAGTAAAAGGAATATCTTTTTCAAAGCAGTTTTTTTAGTTTTTTAAATCAGCAACGATAAGTTTGGCCGTTTTTTTACTGGCGCCAACTCCGCCTAACTTTTGCTCCAGAATATCATAATTTTTGAGCAGTTTTTCGCGATAAGCAGGCTCAAGTAATTTTTGCAATTCTTCTTTAATGCGTTTGGTATTACATTCACTCTGAATCAATTCAGTTACCACTTCCTGATCCATAATTAAGTTCACAAGCGAAATATATTTTAGCGTAATAATATGTTTTGCAATCTGGTAAGAGATGTTACTTCCTTTGTAACAAACAACTTCAGGAACTTTAAAAAGAGCAGTTTCTAAGGTTGCAGTTCCCGATGTTACCAGCGCTGCAGTTGATGAGCGAAGTAAATCGTATGTTTTATTAGAAATAAATTTGATGTTTTTGTTGGTGATAAATTGTTTGTAGAAGTCGTATTCCTGACTCGGAGCGCCTGCAATCACAAATTCATAATCCTGAAAATCATCAACAACACTAAGCATCACACTAAGCATTTTTGTGATTTCCTGTTGACGGCTTCCTGGTAAAACAGCAATAATTGGCCTTTCGCTCAAATTATTTTCTTTTCTAAAAACGGTTTCATCAAAAGATGGTTGGTTTTGAATGGCATCAATAAGTGGATGTCCAACAAAATCTACAGGAAAATTATGTTTGTCTTCATAAAAACCTTTTTCAAAAGGAAGAATCACAAACATTTTATCGACATCGTGTTTAATCGCTTTGATCCTGTTTTCTTTCCATGCCCAAATTTGCGGAGAGATGTAATAATGTGTTTTGTAATTCAGTGCTTTAGCCCATTTTGCAATACGCATATTAAAACCCGGATAGTCAATAAAAACAATTACATCAGGTTTAAACTCTAAAATATCTTTTTTGCAAAAAGTAATATTACTCAAAATGGTTTTCAAATTAAAAACAACTTCTATAAAGCCCATAAAAGCCAGTTCGCGATAGTGTTTTACTAAAGTTCCGCCTGCTTTTTGCATTAAATCACCGCCCCAGAATCTAATTTCTGCCTGAGGATCTTCCTCATATAATGCTTTCATTAAATTTGAACCATGTAAGTCTCCGGAGGCTTCACCCGCTATGATATAATATTTCATATTAGTATTTTTGAGAATGTGTTGCAGTTTTAAACACGACTATTTTTTTTGCAATGCAAAGATAAGATTTAAATAATTACAGTAGAAATTGCCAAAACAATCACTGCGAGTATAACGCCTCTTGCCATGTATTCTTTGTCTTTTTTTAATAAAATACCAAAGACGGCCAGATCCAAAACAGTTCCAATGGTGATTACTTTTCCTAAATATCCATATTCTTTAATGGTTTTAATTCCGGTTGAAATATCGAATTTAGTAAAAAACGTAATGAACAAATAGCTTCCCAAAAGAGCTGTAAATATTCCAATAATAAATCCGACAAGTAAATCTTTCTTATCCATTTAGTTTCCAGGTATTAAGTTGTTGTATAGAATGATGAGCAGTTAAATCAAATTGTACGGGAACTACAGAAATATAGCCATTTTCAAGCGCCCATTCGTCCGTATCTTCTCCTTTGTCCTGATTAATAAATTCGCCCGAAAGCCAGTAATAATCTTTTCCGAAAGGAGTTTTTCTTTTGTCAAATTTTTCAACCCAAAGCGCTTTAGCCTGACGACACACTTTTATTCCTTTTATTTCATTTTCTTTTAATTTAGGAAAATTGACATTGAGTACAACGCCATCAGGTAATCCATTAGAAATGGTTTCTAAAGTTATTTTTTTGATGAAAGATTTTATGGGTTCAAAATCAGCATTCCAGTCATAGTCTAATAATGAAAAACCAATTGCCGGAATTCCTTCAATTCCAGCCTCGACAGCCGCACTCATTGTTCCTGAATAAATCACATTTATTGACGAATTTGATCCATGATTAACTCCTGAAACACATAAGTCAGGTTTTCTCTTTAGGATTTCATTAACGGCAAGTTTTACACAATCAACCGGAGTTCCGGAACAGCTGTACTCCGTTATAGCATCATTTTCTTTCGAAATTTTATCTAAATATAAAGTGCTGTTTATTGTAATTGCATGTCCCGTAGCACTTTGTGGTTTGTCTGGCGCGACAACTATTACTTCGCCAATAGTCTTCATAACACTTATCAAAGCGCGGATTCCCGGCGCGAGAATACCATCGTCGTTCGTAACTAATATAAGTGGTTTTTCCTTTTTCATAATAGAAAATATTTTGGCATTTTTATAAATAAAAACAAATGTAATCACAGAATTTCTTAGAATAGTAACAAATAAAATAAAATTTGTCAACTAAATAAAACTTGTCTTTTCTGAGCCAAACATTTTTATATCTTTAACAAAAAATTATACCGAACTTGGCTTTATTGGTATAGTTTTGCAGTAACTTAGATTAAAAAATTTGATGAATGCTATTATTAAGTTTATGAAAAGAAATTATAAAATACTTATAGCCGTATTATGCTTGTCGGTTACCTTATTTGCTTTTAAAATAAATGCTGATAAGACAATTGATCCGGATCCAAACAGAGATAAAACACTTTTAGAATTACTTGCTTTCGTTATTGAAAAAGGACATTATAATCCTGCGGAAATAAACGATGAGTTTTCTAAAGGAATTTTTAAAGATTATATTGATGCATTAGACCCTTCAAAAAGGTTTTTTCTTCAGTCTGATATTGATGAATTCAGACAATACGAATTGATGCTTGACGATCAGTTTTTGAATAAAGACCTTACGTTTTTCAACCTGACTTATACAAGATTGATGAAACGTATGGAAGAAAGCAAAAAACGCTATAAAACTATTTTAGCACAGCCTTTCAACTACAATGTTGATGAAACTTTTAATGCCGATTATGAGCATTCTCCTTATGCAAAAAATGCTGTTGAAATCAATGAAAGATGGAGAAAACAAATTAAACTTTCGACACTTTCTTCTCTTGTTACCAAACAAAAATTAGAAGAAGATAAAAAGAAAACAGATCCGGCTTATAAAGCAAAATCTTTTGAATCTTTGGAAAAAGAAACCCGTGAAAGTTCACTAAAATCATTAGATGATAATTTTAGCCTTATTAAGGATTTAAACAAAGGAGATTGGTTTTCTGTATATGTAAATTCGATCATGGCGCGTTTTGACCCGCATACAAGTTATTTTGCACCTGAAGAAAAAGACCGTTTTGATGTTAATATCAGTGGAAAACTGGAAGGAATTGGAGCAAGACTGACTAAGAAAAATGATTTTACACAAATTGACGAATTAATATCCGGAGGTCCGGCATGGAAAGGAAAACAACTTGAATCAGGAGATTTAATCCTGAAAGTTGCTCAAGGAAATGAAGAGCCTGTAGATGTTGTAGGTATGCGTTTGGATGATGTTGTGAAAAAAATTAAAGGACATAAGGGAACAGAAGTTAAACTTACAGTTAAAAAAGTTGACGGAAGTATCAAAGTTATTTCAATCATCAGAGATGTAGTTGAAATTGAAGAAACGTATGCTAAATCGAGTATCGTTGAGAAAAACGGTTTAAAATACGGAGTAATCTATTTGCCTAAATTCTATATTGATTTTGAAAATAAAGACGGACGTGATGCCGGAAAAGATATTGCTCTTGAGGTTGAAAGACTTAAAAAAGAAGACATAAGCGGAATCGTTCTTGATGTTCGTGATGATGGTGGAGGATCTTTGACTACTGTAGTTGATATTGCTGGTTTATTTATTGAAGAAGGACCAATTGTTCAGGTGAAATCTGCAGGAAAAAAGAAAGAAGTTTTATACGATAAAGATAAAAAAATCGAGTGGGATGGTCCATTGGTAATTATGGTAAACAGTTTCTCTGCTTCGGCATCAGAAATCCTGGCTGCTGCAATTCAGGATTACAAAAGAGGAATTATCATTGGAAGTAAACAAACTTACGGAAAAGGAACTGTGCAAAATGTACTTGATTTGAACCAATTTGTTCGTAATACAAATTATGGCGATTTGGGAGCATTAAAAATTACAGGTCAGAAATTTTACAGAATCAATGGGGGGTCAACTCAGTTAGAAGGTGTTCATAGTGATGTTGTTATGCCAGATCGTTATGCTTACTTAAAAATGGGAGAACGTGATATTGATAATGCAATGCCATGGGATAAAATTGATCCGGCTGATTACAGTACATGGACAGCAACTCAAAAATTCAATCAGGCTATTGCTAACAGTACAACAAGAATTGCTCAAAATCCTCAGTTTAAATTAATTGAAGAAAATGCAAAATGGATTGATGTTAAGAGTAAAGAAAATATATACAGCCTGAATATCACAAGCTTTAAAGCAACTCAGGAACAAGTAGAGAATGAAGGTAAAAAATACAAACCAATTTCTGATTACAAAAACACTTTGGTTTTTAAATCTTTGCCTTATGAAGAGCTTGAAATTAAAACCGATGCTACTTTAAAAGAAAAGAGAGAAGCTTGGCACCAGGCATTATCTAAAGATGTTTATGTTGAAGAAGCATTGAATGTTTTGGATGATTTACAAACATCTAAATCTAATATGGTAAAAGCTAATTCTTCTAAAATGAAAAAAGATAAATTAGTAAAATCTTAATTTTAGAAAATTAAATTATTATAGAAACGCTCCGAAAGTTTATATTTACGGAGCGTTTTTTTTGTTTTAAAATATTAATATGAATAAGTTTCTAATTCTAAGCTTTGTGAGTTTGGTGTTTCTTTCTTGTAAACAAAATGAAGGAACCACAGAAAATGGATCAACAGAAGATAACAAGGAGGAAAGTTTTGTTGCTAACCAAAGCGCAACAGATTCAGTTTATACGATTGCTTATCTGCCCACTTCTACAACAAAGCAAATTGTTAAGCACAAATACTACACACTGTCATACAATGAAAAGTTTGAACAGGCAGAATGGGTTGCGTATGAATTTAAGAAAGAATATCTGAAAAACGCAAATTATAAACGTCCCTATTTTATTGAAGATCCAAAAGTAACTACAGGCTCTGCCGACTGGAGAAATTATAAAAATTCTGGATATGATAAAGGACATCTTTGCCCGGCCGGTGATATGGAATTTGATGTGAATGCTTATAATGATACTTTTTATACGTCAAATATTTCACCTCAAAAACATGATTTTAATAGTGGAATCTGGAATAGAATCGAACAAAAAACACGCTATTGGGCAGAAAAATATAATGATATTTATGTAGTAACGGGTGGCGTACTCAAAGATTCGGACAAAAAAATAGGAACAGAAGAAGTTTCTGTTCCCACTTATTTTTATAAAATTATTTTAGCCAAATCAGGAAATAAAAACAAGGCAATTGCTTTTTTGGTTCCCAATCAGGATAGCGACAAACCTATTTATGACTTTGTTGTTCCTATAGAAACTGTCGAAAAAATGACAGGAATTGATTTTTTTCCTAATCTGAAAAATTTAGAAAGTAGTAAGGACTTTTAAATCGGCAACAGTCGTGATTGGGTTTTCTGCTTTAAAAACAAAGCTTCCTGCAACCAAAACATCAGCTCCGGCTTCTACTAATTGTTTTGCATTTTTATTGGTTACACCGCCATCAATTTCGATTAACGTCGAAGCATTTTTGCGTGTGATTAATGCTTTCAGTTTTTTTACTTTATCGTAAGTGTTTTCGATAAATGACTGTCCGCCAAAACCAGGATTCACACTCATTACACAAACAAGATCAATATCATTTATAACATCCTCCAGTAAATCAATATTAGTATGAGGATTCATTGCTACTCCGGCTTTCATTTCTTCAGCTTTAATGGCTTGTAAAGTTCTGTGCAAATGGGTGCAGGCTTCATAGTGTACGGTTAAACCATTTGCACCTAAATCTGCGAAGGTTTTAATATATCGGTCGGGATCAATAATCATTAAATGAACATCAATATATTTTTTAGCATGTTTGGAAATAGCTTCTAAAACCGGCATTCCGAAAGAAATATTCGGTACAAAAACGCCATCCATAATGTCAATATGAAACCAATCAGCCTGACTGTTATTAATCATTTCGATATCACGTTGTAAATTGGCAAAATCAGCTGCAAGAACAGAAGGAGCTATAAGTGTATTTTTCATTATGTAGTTGTGTGTTGTTTTTTTACAAAGATAATTTTTTTATGACTTAGATTGAAGTTTAACCGCAAAGAGCGCTAAGATTTACGCAAAGTTATTTGAACCATTAAGGAATTAAGTTAATGAAGAACAGGCTTAATTTGCTTATGAAAAAAGTTAATTAAGCTCTTTGTATCTTAATTCTCTTAATATCTTAATGGTAAAAAAGAAAAATAAAAAACTCCGGTAATCAGCCGGAGTTTCAATCATCAATCAAAAAACGAACAGTCAATCAAACTGTTGTTTGCGGTAAAATTCCAAGTTAGAAATTCCAAATCCCAACATAATTGGAATTTGGAATTTTAAATATTGAAATTTAATATTTTTATCCTAAGTAAGTTTTAAGGATTTTACTTCTTGAAGTGTGTTTTAATCTACGGATTGCTTTTTCTTTAATCTGACGAACACGCTCACGAGTAAGATCGAAAGTTTCTCCAATTTCTTCAAGAGTCATTGGGTGTTGGTCACCAAGACCAAAATACAAACGAACAACATCTGCCTCTCTTGGAGTTAATGTTTCTAAAGAACGTTCGATTTCAGTACGAAGAGATTCGTGAATTAATTCTCTGTCCGGGTTTGGAGATTCTCCAGAACGTAAAACGTCATAAAGGTTAGAATCTTCACCCTCAACAAGAGGTGCATCCATTGATAAGTGACGACCAGAGTTTTTCATAGACTCTTTTACGTCATTTACAGTCATGTCAAGTTCTTTTGCAATTTCTTCAGCAGAAGGCGGACGCTCGTTAGATTGCTCTAATAAAGCGTACATTTTGTTGATTTTATTGATAGAACCAATTTTGTTTAATGGTAAACGTACAATACGTGATTGCTCTGCCAAAGCCTGAAGGATCGATTGACGAATCCACCAAACTGCGTAAGAGATAAATTTAAATCCACGAGTTTCATCAAAACGTTGAGCCGCTTTAATTAAACCCAGATTTCCTTCATTAATTAAATCGGGAAGAGTTAAACCTTGATTTTGATATTGTTTAGCCACAGATACAACGAAACGTAGATTGGCTTTTGTTAATTTTTCTAATGCTCTTTGATCACCGGCTTTTATCCTTTGTGCTAATTCTACCTCTTCATCAGCGGTAATTAGGTCAACTTTTCCAATTTCTTGTAGATATTTGTCTAACGATGCAGTTTCACGATTGGTTACCTGCTTGGTAATTTTAAGTTGTCTCATGTTGTTGTCTCCCTATTTTTTAAAGTGTACAAATGGTTATACGTAAAGAGTTTCAAAAAAGTTACAAACTTTTTCAAAAAAAATGAAAAGAATAATTCGTATCGCTTTTTTTGTAAATTGCGGCAAATATATTTTGATGAAAATACTTCTACTTTCAGTTGTTTCCTTCCTTACGTTTACTACTTATTCTTTTGGGCAAAAAACATTAGACCCTACTCCACAGGACATTCAGTTGGCGAAATCCCTTAGGGAAAAGTATACAAAAAATGATGTCGCAATATTAGAGAGCAAGGAAATGATCACTTTTGATCTAAATAAAAGTGATGCTAAAGTTGTTGTGACTAACTCTGTCAATGAAGTTTTGATGAATATTAATCACAGAGCTGATATTAGTAAATACGAATTTTATGACAGCGAATCTAAAATTGAAACTTTTAGTTTAAAATACCGAAACCAAAAGAATGCTGATTTTCCAATAAAAGATGAGTTTTATAAAGATAAAGACTTGTTTTATAATGATGCACGTGTAAAATATATCAATGTAGATTTTCCGGTTCAGGGATATACTTATAATTATGAGCTAAAAAAGAAATATAACGATATTAAATATTTTACATCATTATATTTTAATGATGAATTTCCGGTTATAAAAAAAGAAATTACTGTTGTCGTGCCTGATTGGTTAAATTTAGAATTAAAGGAATTTAATTTTGAAGGAAATACTGTTTCTAAAACAAAAACAAGAGACGAAAGAAACGGAACCACTATTTATAGTTATGTAATGGAGAATGTGGATGCTTTTTATAAAGAAAAGAAAACTCCGGGAAGAACATATATTTATCCGCATATTTTAATTATTGCAAAATCTTTTAAAATTAAAGATCAGGAAACCATACTCTTTAATTCTACAGCCGATTTATATAAATGGTATAAATCACTAACGGATTTGATAAAAGATGATACGAGCGTTCTTCAGAATAAAGTGAAAGAACTGACCGCAAACGCAAAAACAGATGAAGAGAAAATTAAAAACATCTACTATTGGGTTCAGGATAACATAAGATATATTGCTTTTGAGGATGGAATTGCCGGTTTTAAACCAGATGAAGCCAATAATGTTTTTGAGAAAAGATATGGTGATTGCAAAGGAATGGCAAATCTTAGCAAACAAATGCTGAAGTTAGCAGGATTTGATGCCAGACTTACCTGGATTGGTACAAAACATATTAGTTATGATTATACTACGCCTTCGCTGGCTGTTGATAATCATATGATATGTACTTTGTTTCACAATGGAAAAACGTATTACATTGATGGTACCGAAAAATATAATTCTTTGGGAGAAGATGCTGAAAGAATTCAGAACAAAGAAGTAATGATCGAAGACGGAGATAAATTTATCATTAAAAAAGTGCCTGTTGCTGCCAGTAATTTAAATAAAGAAATATATAACGCCAATCTGGTTATTGATAATGATAAATTGTCGGGTGCTTGTTCTAAACTGTATACAGGAGAAAGCAGAACTGAATTTTTGAATATTATAAATTCATTTGAAAGTGACAAAAAAGGCGAAACGCTGGAGAAATACCTTTCTAGAAATGATAAAAACATTACGGCGAGTAACATTAAGACTTCTGATTTGACCAACAGAGATCAAAAACTTTCTGTAAATTATGAAATCAATGTTTTGAACAAGGTTTCAAGATTTGACAATGAAATTTATATAGACTTAGAATATATGGATGAATTTAAAAATTTTGAATTCAAGGAAAGAAAAACCGATTATGAACTGGATTATAAAACGGATTATGAATCTAATGTAGCCCTTGTTATTCCTGATGGTTATAAGCTAAGTAAACTTCCTGAAAACCTGAATGTAAAAGAAGAAGATTATAATATCTTGATTTCGTTTAAGCAGGTCGGAAAACAAATTCTGTATAAAAAGCAATTTATATTTAACAACGCCATTGTAAAAGCAGGCGAAATGGATAAATGGAATGCCCTTAATAAGAACCTAAACACAATTTATAACCAACAAATAATCCTTTCAAAATTATAATTATATGAATAAAACTCTACTCTTGTTTTTTATTACAATTTGTTTTTCTTCTTATTCGCAAGACAAAGCTGAAGTTAAAGATTTCTTCTGGGGAAAATCAGATACTTATAAAACAGCGATTCAGACACCGGAAAAATGGAAGAACGAATCTGCAGTTGTTATCTATAAATATGAATATTATAACTATCATAATTCCGGTGCTAAAGTAATTTATACTTCTGCATTCAGAAGAAGACTTAAACTTCAGGATCAGGCTGCTATCAAAGAATTTTCTGAGTTTTCATTTAATGATAAATTTTACTCTTCAAAGGGGTATATTTATAAAGAAGGCACCACTTTTTTGGGAGTAAAAATTGTTAAGCCAAATGGAGATGAAATCGAAATTGATGTAGATAAAAATGCTAAACAGGTCGATAAAGAAAAAAAGATAGCCATAAACAGTCTTGAGATTGGTGATGTTATAGACTATTATTACTATTCTTATGAGCCTTTTGCTATTACGTATTTAAGTTTTGAACCAGTTGAAACAACATTAGGCGAAGGGTATCCTGTAATGAATAAAAAAATAAAATTCTCTGCAGAAGATGATTTTTATGTAAATTTCAATACCTATAATGGTGCACCGGATTTAAAAGAGGTAGCTTCAGAAAAAAAACATACAAAACAATATGAGCTGGAGGCAAGCGATATTGAGAAAAATGAATTTCCAAGATGGTTTTATCCATTAGCAGAAATGCCGTGTTACAAATTTCAGGTTTATTTTGCCAGAAATGGAGCCTTTACGAATTATAATTATGCAGATGTATTTATTCCGAAAGGCGGTACTTTCTTAAGAAAGACAGTAGATAAAGATGATATATTTGATTATTATAAGGAAAAATATCGTCCTGTTTTTGATTTAGATGAAACTTTAAAGTTTTTGAAAGGAAAAACCTTTGCAAACGATGAAGAAAAGATAAAAGCAGTTTATGAATTTGCTAGACACCGCTATTATACCCAATATATTGAATCGGCTGTGATTAAAGAAGCAGATATTTTTTATCCTTATAATTTATTTAAAAACCCTGTTTACATTGGAGAACAAAGTCAATTTATAAACTATTTTATGGCATTTATGAAAGAGTTTAAAATTGATTACAACATTATACTTGGAACCAATAGAAATGATGGTTCTATTGATGATTTGTTAATTCAGAAAAATGTAAAAGCGTTAATAAAAGTAAATACGCCAAACCCGTTTTATCTGGAAAATTTTAGTCCTTATACAACGCCGGGCACAATTGACTATAATTTAGAAAATTCAAAAGCATATTCGATAGATGTTATTAATTACAAACAACTTGCCAATGTCAAAGAGGTGAGTCTGCCAACATCTACAGCAAAAGAAAATGTTACAAAAGTAGTAACTGATGTTGCTTTGGGATCTGATTTTTCTAATCTTCTTATTAAAAGAAAATCGGCATTTTTTGGACATTTTAAAAATGATGAACAATACAGAAAAATGAAATTCTATGACTATCTGGATGAAGATTATCAAAAATACGGTACAGAAAGAGTTATAGATAAAGTAGGCAGTAAAAACAAACGCGAACAGTACAGCAAAGAATTTGAGGCATTAAAAAACAAATTAAGAGACTTAAAAAAGGAAAGCGATAAAAAAGCTATTTCGGAAGAATTTGAATTTGAGATTGAAAATCCAACTCTGACTATCACAAATACAGGAAGATACGGTAGTGAAACTCCTTTTTCTTATGATGAAGAATTTACCATCAAAAATAATTTTATCAAAAAAGCCGGTGAAAATTATATCATTGAAATTGGTAAAATGCTGACAAATCAGGTTGAAATAGATAAAAAAGAGGCAGACAGAAAAAATAATGTTTACATGCCTTTTCCAAGATCTTTTGAAAATGAAATTGTTTTTGAAATTCCATCCGGTTATAAAGTTTCAGGAATCGAGAAGTTAAATAAAAATGTTCAAAATTCAACGGGCGAGTTTACAAGTAATGCTGTTATAAAAGATAATAAATTGGTCATTACAACCAAAAAACTATACGCCAATTATTATGAACCAAATGCTAACTGGAATAAAGTAACATTATTTTTAGAAGCTGCTTACCAGTTTTCACAAGAAAAGATTTTACTAAAAAAAGGATAGTTTTTATATCATAAATACAGACAATCTGATCATAAAAAAACTCCTGTCTCTTCAGAAACGGGAGTTTTTTTATGGTATTAATATTATTTT
>SEBM01000468.1 GCA_004296145.1 Flavobacterium sp. | reverse complement strand
CAATATTAATCTGCTAAATCTCCATAATCTGCGAGAGAAATGTTCTAACATTTACAAACTGCCTTAAATATCTTTTAGAAAGATTTAAACATAAAAAAATCCTCAACAAAAATGTTGAGGATTTTATTTTTATAAAACGCTTTTTAATTATGCGTTTGGCTCAATAGATACGTAAGATCTGTTGTTTGCTTTCTTTCTGAAAACTACTTTACCGTCAACAAGTGCGTGCAAAGTGTGATCTTTACCCATACCCACATTGTTACCTGGGTGATGTTGAGTGCCTCTTTGTCTGATAATGATGTTACCAGCAATAGCGTCTTGTCCACCGAAAATCTTCACACCTAATCTTTTAGAATGAGATTCTCTACCGTTTTTGGAACTACCAACTCCTTTCTTGTGTGCCATTTTATTTTAAGGTTTTTTGGTTTAACAATTACTCTGCGCTTTCAGCGTCAGATTTTTTAGTTGTTTTTTTAGCAGGCTTCTCTGCTTTTTTACCTTCAAATCCTGTAATACCAGTAATTTGAATTTGAGTTAAAGATTGTCTGTGACCATTTTTAACTTCATAACCTTTTCTTCTTTTCTTTTTGAAGATGATTACTTTATCAGCTTTTACGTGATCAAGGATCTCTGCCTCTACAGTGATACCGCTTACAGCTGGGGCGCCTACAGTGATTGCTCCGTTTACAGTAAGAAGAATTTTATCGAACGATACTTTTCCTCCTTTATCTCCTTTCAAACGGTTCACAAACAACTTCTGGTCTTGCTCAACTTTATATTGAAGCCCTGCTATTTCTACAATTGCAAACATTGTCTATAAATTTTTAGTTAATTCGAGGTGCAAATATACGAATAATTTTCTGATTACCATATTATCAAACCAATCTTTTTGACATTTATAAAATTAACTATGCTGCAAATAATTTTTAAAGAAAATAATATCTTAAAATCAGTTAAAATCTATACATTCGTTATCACCAAATTTTATTGATATGAAAATAAAACTCTATTTCCCGATTATTACGGGAGCTATTGCTGTATTATCTTTAGCAGCATGTAACGATGATTCATTAGAAAACATCGATCAGCAACAAGAAAGCCAAAAAATCGAGCAACCCAATGCTTTAGAAAAAGTTTGTTATTATGTAGATCAGTACTGGAGTTCAAGTGCCGTATTGACGACGTCTTTACCAACTTCTACAGACACCAGCTTTATGAATGCGCAAATGACTAAAATTGCAAGTCTGTGGGGAAGAAGCAATCCAACGTTGAGATTTGTAAATGATCCGTCGAACTCAAATTCCACTTATAATGCAATTTCCTATTCTACAGGAAAGATTTATTACGGATACGCCATTTATGCAGATGCAAAAAATAAAGGTGGAAATATTGTAAATGCGATGATTTTAGCTCACGAGTATGGTCATCAATTACAGTATATTTTCGGTTTACCATCCGTTAGTGAATCAACTGCAAGACCAAACGAATTGGAAGCAGATGGTTTCGCAGGATATTATCTAAGAAGACCAACCGGTTATAACCAGACTTCATTTGCACAGATTGCTGCAGCTTACGAATTTGCCCAAAGCATCGGAGATTATCAAACAACGAGCGCAGGACATCACGGTACTCCTCCGCAGAGAAGATCTGCAGTTCGTTTAGGATTTTTATTAGGACAGTATGATCTTACAGCTTCTTCGTTTGATTACAACTTCTTCTACTATTATCAGGGAGTTCTGAACGGAACTTACAAAATGGGAAAAAACTCTCAAAATCCTGAAATCGATGCTTACATGAGTAAATACATTGATGAGTTGAAAAAAATTCAAAGCGGAGAAATTTCTGCGGAGGAATTCAAAAACCTTCAATAAATTTCATTTAAGGAGATCTCTTTACAATGGAGGTAAGACATTAATCCTACCTCTGTTTTTTTGCTTACAATATTTAACAAAGTTTAATTACTTTTGAATATCGTAAATAATAACATGAACAGAGATCTCTACATCGATTTTGCGAAAGGTTTAGCCACACTTTCCATTATATTCATTCACACTGCTTTTTGGTCTGGGCAGTTTTACATTATTCCTGAGATCAGAGTTTTTTCTTTGGTTTTTGATGTAGCGCTTTTCTATGCTTTAAGCGGAATTACTTCAGGTTCAAATATTGAAAAAACGCTTTACAGATTATTGAAGCTTCAGATTACCTACATGCTTTTTGTAACGCTACTTTTCTTTTTAGACTATTTTTTTAAAATTTTCGGACTTGCATTTTTCTCACTCGAATGGCTGCAAAGCTTCTACTCTACTTTCGGTTCAAAATATGCAGCAACCAATATATCAACAGCTCCTCAATGGCAGAATCTGGGAAATTGGTATCTTCATGAGTATTCAAACGCAGATACTTTTCCTGTAGTAATGGGAAGTTTCTGGTATCTGAAAGTTTATTTTATTTTAACTGTTTTCGGAGTTTTAATTTTAAGATTTTTCCCGAAACACGTCAATTGGTTTATCGGAATTTGCATTGCTTTAACTTTACTTTTTAATATTTTTCCTGAAATTTATCCAAGCGGAGAAGTTGGCTACGTCGCTTTTTATATGACTGTTTTCCTCATCGGAAACAGAATGCGAGGCAAAAAGATCCCTACAAAAATGATCCCTGTTCTTTACGGATTGGTTGCTGCGGCTTTAGCATGGATGTTTTGGCATTATGGAAACGAAATATTTTTCAAAATCAATAAACAGAAATTCCCGCCACAAACACCTTATATTATCTGGACGTTATTTTCTCTGACAACATTATTCGTTTTTTACAACCGATTAAAAATCACCAAAGAAAGTTTCGTTACCTACATTGGGAAAAATGCCATTTTCTTTTATTTCGGACAAGGAATAAGTTCGTCACTTATTTATTTTCTCGTTGTTCCGATGAAAGAATTGATGCCTTGGTGGATTTTGATGGTAGTTATTTACGTTCTAAATGTCATTTTAGCTTTTATTATCGCTTCCGGTTTAAAGAAATTTGACGCTTTCGGATGGAATATATTAGAAATTTTACGCAAAAAAACCGCTCAGTAAATTACTGAGCGGCAATATTTTAATTAAAAGATTTAGTCTCTCGTTCCTCTTCCTCCTCCTCGTACAAGCAATGCAATAACGAAGATCAGAATAACACCTCCTATAATAAGGTATGTAGGATTCATATACCACTCTTCTGTTGTAGTAGTTGTTGTAGACGTACTTACATTTGAATTAGATGCAGTATCCTGAGCGAATGCAAAGATGCTGAAAAACAAAGAAAGCACTGTAAATGCAAATTTTTGCAAATTTTTTGTAATTAATGTATTCATGATTTAAGAATTTAATGTTGCTTTACGTTTATCCAACTCTATGCCATAGATTATTACAAGTATAAAAATTCACTAATAGAAGTTTAGAAT
>SEBM01000467.1 GCA_004296145.1 Flavobacterium sp. | reverse complement strand
CTATAAATACCGCAAATTCTTTATTGTTTTAATCTTATTTTCGGTTGTTACCATATCTTTATTTTATTCGGCTTTAAAACCACAAAAGACATTACCCATTTATAATCCTGCAGATGTTAATCCAGAATTGGTAGACAGTACCGTTCAGTACAAAAGCAAGTATCATACGATTGCCGATTTTTCGTTTGTAAATCAAAACGGAGATACGATTACACAAAAAAATTACGAAGGCAAGATTTATGTTGCTGATTTTTTCTTCACAACATGCGGATCTATTTGTCCAAAAATGTCAACCAATCTTGTTGATGTTCAAAAAGCAATTTTGAATAATCCGAAAGTAATGTTGCTTTCTCATACTGTTTTTCCTGAGGTTGACAGCGTTTCTGTTTTAAAACAATATGCTATCAAATATGGAGTTGTGGACAGCAAATGGAATTTGGTTACCGGAGATAAAAAAGACATCTACAAAATGGCCAGAAAATCGTATCTGGCAGTAAAACAAGGAAGACCAGATCAGTTGTACGATATGGTTCATACAGAAAATTTTGTATTGGTAGATCAGAAACGTCGTGTTCGTGGTTTTTATGACGGAACAAATAAGGAAGATATCAAACGTCTGCTGGAAGACATCGATTTTCTTTGTAAAGAATAAAATACTCTTTTTTAGAAACATTTAGCATTTGTATAAGTGTTAAATGATTCTATATATAGAATAAATGCCTATTTTTGCAATCTAAATTCAATCTAAATAAGCTTTGCAAAATACAATTCATACCCTAAAAAAAGGCGAGAAAGCCATTATCAAAGATTTTGATATCGAACTTATTCCTCTCAAATTATTAGAAATGGGTTGTTTGCCGGGCAGCGAGGTTGAATTGCTTCAAATTGCTCCTTTTGGAGATCCTCTATATTTGGATATTAATGGTTCTCATGTTGCTATTCGTATAGAAACCGCTCGTGAAATTCAAGTTGAACTTATCAAAACCAATTTGTAATGAGTGTTCAGAATATTAATGTTGCCCTTATCGGGAATCCAAACGTAGGAAAGACTTCAGTATTTAATCAGCTTACAGGACTTAATCAACAAGTTGGGAATTATCCCGGAATTACGGTTGAGAAGAAAATAGGTTTCTGTAAACTTCCTCACGGAATAAAAGCCAATATTCTGGATTTACCAGGAACGTACAGTCTGAACGCCAGTTCTATGGACGAAAGCGTTGTGATTGAACTTTTACTAAACAAAAACGATAAATTATATCCCGATGTTGCAGTTGTAGTTACTGATGTAGAAAACCTGAAAAGAAATTTACTGATCTACACGCAAATTAAGGATCTTGAAATTCCGACGATTTTGGTTATCAACATGGCCGATCGTATGGAAACAAAAGGAATCACTTTGGATATTCCGCTTTTGGAAGAAAAGTTGAAAACCAAAATTGCCTTAATCAGTTCCAGAAAAGGAACAGGAATTGAAGATCTGAAAAATCTGATTGTCTCTTATAAAACCATTCAGCACGAAGCTTGTCTCAATACTTTTGATATTGATCCGGAGTATTTTGGTTCTTTACAACAATTGTTTCCAAACCAATTGTTGTATAAATTATGGCTTGTTATTACGCAGGATGTCAATTTCTCTAATCTGGATCGAAATGAAATTCGAAATGCTTTTACCAAATCGCATTCAGAACTGAAACGTCTTCAGCAAAAAGAAACCATAAAACGTTATCAGTTTATAAATAATATTTTAAAAGACGGATTGACAATAGATGCTTCATCTGCAAAAGACATAAGAGCAAAACTGGATCGTGTCTTAACTCACAAAGTTTGGGGTTATGTCATTTTCTTAGGCATTTTGTTTCTTATTTTCCAATCGATATTTAGCTGGTCAACAATTCCTATGGATTTCATTGACAGCACTTTTGCGTCGCTAAGTAGTTGGGCTGCAGCAGAGCTACCGAGCGGTATTTTGACCGATTTACTT
Source organism: Flavobacterium sp. (assembly GCA_004296145.1). GTDB lineage: Bacteria > Bacteroidota > Bacteroidia > Flavobacteriales > Flavobacteriaceae > Flavobacterium. The sequence goes on along the minus strand of SEBM01000467.1, from coordinate 1,456 downwards.
TCTCAGGGAATTATTCCGGGAATTGGCGGGGTTATCATTTTCATTCCGCAGATTGCATTTTTATTTTTGTTTATTTCCATTTTGGAAGAAAGCGGTTATATGAGTCGTGTCGTTTTCCTGATGGATAAAATCATGCGCAGGTTCGGACTTTCTGGAAAAAGTGTTGTGCCTTTGATTTCTGGAACTGCTTGTGCGATTCCGGCAATTATGGCAACACGAAATATTGAAAACTGGAAAGAACGCCTTATTACGATCTTAGTAACGCCATTCACGACTTGTTCTGCAAGATTACCCGTTTATGCAATTATTATTTCATTGGTAATTCCGAGCAAAAGAGTTTTAGGAATCCTGAATTTACAAGGTTTAACTTTAATGTTTCTGTATGTTCTTGGTTTTGCAACTGCAATTCTGTCGGCTTATATTTTGAATAAAGTCTTAAAACTGGATAACAAAACATACTTTGTTGTTGAAATGCCGAGTTATAAATTACCGCTTTTTAAGAATGTTGGAATTAATGTAATAGAAAAAACAAAAGCCTTTGTTGTTGGTGCAGGTAAAATCATCCTGGCAATATCGGTTATTTTATGGTTTTTGGCTTCATACGGGCCCGGAAAAGATTTTAATGAGGCAGAAGCCATCGTAAAAGAAAGAACAGCCGCAAAACAGCTTACAGAAATTCAGTTTGAAAATGAAGTGGCTTCTCAAAAATTAGAAAACTCTTATATCGGATTAATGGGTCGTGCTATCGAGCCGGCAATTTCTCCTTTGGGTTACGACTGGAAAATCGGAATTGCGCTTATTAGTTCGTTTGCAGCGCGTGAGGTTTTTGTTGGAACTTTAGCCACCATCTACAGCGTTGGTGACAGCGATAATGAAGCTACGATAAAAAGTAAAATGCAGCAGGAAGTTGATCCGACAACTGGTTCGAAGATATTTAATTTTGCAACCGGAATATCATTGTTGCTTTTTTATGCCTTTGCAATGCAGTGTGCCAGTACACTGGCTATTACTAAAAAAGAAACCAATTCATGGAAGTGGCCGGCAATGCAGCTTGTGTTTATGAGTGGTCTTGCTTATTTTGTTGCACTTCTGGCTTATCAACTTTTAAAATAAAAAGACATGATACAAGAAATTATAGCCTTCGCCATATTAGGATTTGCAGTTGCTTTTCTGATCAAAAAGTTCTTTTTTAAATCTAAAAAGAAAAAAGACTGTGGTGACGGGAATTGTGGGTGTTCGTGAGAAAAAGGTACTAAGTCGCTGAGGTTCTAAGGTTCTAAGGTTTCTTACTATTCATAATTAAAATATTTAAACCTCTTTAAAGTTTGAAACTTTGGAGAGGTTTTTTTAATTTCTGCGGGTGTTGTTTTTAATCTTCTGAATAACTCATTATCAAATTCTTAAAAAGTATTCATCAAAAATTAATTCAAATTTCATACTTTCATATTCAGAATAT
>SEBM01000029.1 GCA_004296145.1 Flavobacterium sp. | reverse complement strand
TAACAAATACCGCTAACGTTACATATTACAATAAAAACATAAAAAAAAATTTTGATTTCAAATTTAATATCGTAATATTGCAATATAAATATAAAACAATGGGAGCTACAAAAACAGATTATTTTACAGACAGTCAAAACGAACTTGCTGTTTTGGCTAAAGCTTTAGGCCATCCTGCCCGAATAGCTATTATGGAATATTTATTAAAAGTAGATACTTGTATCTGCGGAGATATAGTTAATGAACTACCATTATCTCAGCCTACCGTATCCCAGCATCTTAAGGAACTTAAAAACGCTGGTTTAATAAAAGGAAGCATTGATGGTAACTCTATTTGTTACTGCATTAATGAGCCGGGACTCGAGAAAATAAAGGGATTTTTCGAACACATCACCACTCATCTTGAAAAAAAGAGAAACGAGTGCTGTTAATTTTAAAAATATGGAAATCCGAAATTTATTAGCAACTGACTGGGAACAAGTCAGGTTAATCTACGAAAAAGGGATAAACACGGGTAATGCAACTTTTCAAACCAGTACTCCTTCGTGGGAAGACTGGGATGCATCGCACTTGGCAGCCTGCAGGGTTGTTGCAGAAAAAGATGGGCAGCTCCTAGGCTGGGCAGCACTAACACCGGTTTCTTCACGATGTGTTTATGCAGGCGTAGCCGAAGTCAGCGTATATGTTGATCCGCAGCAGTCAGGCAAAGGAATCGGTCTTATTCTTTTAAATGAGCTTGTTCATTTAAGTGAAAGTGAAAGTATTTGGACACTTCAGGCTGGTATATTTCCTGAAAATACAGCAAGTCTTCGGATTCATGAAAAAGCCGGATTCAGGATTTTAGGCATTCGCGAAAAAATAGGTAAACAAAATGGAGTCTGGAGAGACACCTTCCTTCTGGAAAGAAGAAGCAAATTGATCAATTAATTATTCATTTACAAATATAGTAGCAGTAATTGCTTAATCATAGTTATTACCACTATGGCAAAAAATATTATTAATTTTTAAAACACATAAATTATGAAACTTTCAGAAATTAAAGAAGTATTAAAAACAGTTGAAGCTGTAAATTTTGAATTGCCAAATGGAAATTTTGTTCCGGAATATTTCCATGTAACAGAAGTTGGTCTAATTACTAAAAACTTTATTGATTGCGGTGGGACAGTAAGAAAAGAAACGGTTGTAAACTTTCAACTTTGGGATGCTAATGATTATGAACACAGACTTAAACCACAAAAATTGATTAATATAATTGAACTTTCAGAAAAGGTTTTAGGCATTGAAGACCATGAAATTGAAGTTGAATATCAAGATACTACAATTGGCAAATATGATCTTGATTTTAATGGGAAAAACTTTATTCTTTTAAATAAACAGACTGCATGTTTAGCTCAGGAACAATGCGGAATACCGTCAGATAAATCAAAAGTAAAATTATCTCAGTTAAATGCTGATAGTGCAAGTTCATGTGCACCTGGATCAGGCTGTTGCTAATTTTTAATGACAATTAAACACCTATTATAAATACCAGATAAAAACTATGTTATTTACTGAAATAAAAAACACCATAAACTCATTTGATTTTAATCAGATTTCAGAAGAGCGTAAAACTATTTTGCAGCCATTAGTAGACTATATTCAAAATAAAGTCGACTGTAAACTATCGATTAGACTTAATTTAATCTGTACACATAATTCCAGGAGAAGTCACTTGTCTCAGGTCTGGGCGCAGACTGCTGCCGCACATTATAATGTACAGAATGTTTCCTGCTATTCAGGAGGTACAGAAGCGACTGCCCTATTCCCAATGGTGGCAGAAACCTTGCAACGCAATGGATTTAAAGTTAAAACTATTTCTGAAGGTCAAAACCCGGTTTACTCTATAAAATTATCAGCAAATGAACTACCCGTTATCGGTTTTTCTAAAACCTATGATGATGATTTTAATCCCGAGAGTGAATTTGTTGCTATAATGACTTGTTCACAGGCTGATGGAGGCTGTCCTTTTATTGCAGGTGCCGAAAAGCGTGTACCTATTACTTTTGAAGATCCAAAAGTTTCAGACGGCACAGCACAGCAAAAAGAAGTATATATGGAGCGAAGCCTTCAAATTGGGACTGAAATGTTTTATGTATTCTCACAAATCAAACATTAAAAATGTCAGCAAATAATTGTGCGCCTGCCGCAGGGCGCAAAAAATTAGGTTTTTTGGATAGATTTTTAACGCTATGGATTTTTCTGGCTATGGCTCTTGGTGTAGCAATAGGATATTTCATTCCTTCTAGTGGTAACTTTATAAATTCATTCTCAAGCGGAACAACTAATATTCCCTTAGCTGTGGGACTTATCCTTATGATGTATCCACCGCTTGCCAAAGTGAAATACGAGCAGATGGGACAAGTTTTTAGAAACACAAAAATTCTAGGCGCTTCTTTATTTTTAAATTGGATAGTTGGACCTATTTTAATGTTTTCCTTAGCATTGCTTTTTTTAAATGGTAATCCCGAATATATGATTGGTGTAATTCTGATTGGATTGGCTCGTTGTATTGCAATGGTTGTAGTTTGGAATGATTTGGCAGATGGAAACAGAGAATATGCTGCAGGTCTAATCGCACTTAATAGCATTTTTCAGGTTTTGCTTTACAGTGTATATGCTTATATCTTTATAACTGTTCTTCCTCCCTACTTTGGTTATAATGGATTTGAAGTTAACATCAGCATTGGCCAAATAGCCGATAGTGTTGGTATATATTTAGGAATACCTTTTGCTCTTGGAATCATAAGCCGTTATTCCCTTATTGCAATAAAAAGATCTGAATGGTTTGAAACTAAATATGTACCATTTATTTCTCCTATTACCCTTATATCACTGCTTTTTACCATCATAGTGATGTTCAGCCTTAAAGGAGAACTGATTGTTCAGATTCCTATGGATGTTGTTCGTATCGCAGTTCCACTAATAATATACTTTACCATCATGTTTATCATCAGCTTTTTTGTTGGAAAATATTTCGGTGCTGACTATTCAAAAGCAACAGCAATAGCTTTTACCGCCACAGGAAACAATTTCGAACTTGCAATTGCAGTGGCAATCGGTGTATTTGGAATAAACAGCGGTCAGGCATTTGCAGGAGTTATCGGACCATTGGTAGAAGTGCCGGTGCTTATTGCACTTGTAAATGTTGCTTTCTGGTTTAGAAAGAAATATTATTTACCTGAATTAAATTAAAAAATTAACTTAGACCAAATTTTTGAAATATTATAAAATGAAAATAACGAGTAATATAGACAAGCTAGGATTAACTGGATTATTTATAACAGCATTTTTATCTCCTTGCTGTTTTCCATTATTTGCTTTTGTAGCTTCTGCTCTAGGTTTAGGTAGCTTTGAACTATTCGGAGGTTGGACACTTATTATGTTTTTTGTAATGGTAATTATTTCAATAATTGGATTAGCACTCTCCTATGTAAAGCATCACTCTTTTTATGCTCTTTTAATTGCAATCCCTAGTGCACTTTTAATGCTATATGCTTACTATATAGAAGACCTATCACCTTATGTTTATATTGGTATGCTAGGCATGCTACTTTCAACACTTTTGAATTACTATAATATTAAATTACGAAATACTTATAAGGTATGTTCCGTTTACGACGGTAAATCTGTTGAACTTGCATCTACAATATCTTGCCCAAAGTGCGGATTTAGCAAAGATGAAATTATGCCTGTGGATGCTTGTGAGTTCTTTTATGAGTGTTCAAATTGTAAAATAATACTGCGTCCGTTAGAAGGAGACTGTTGTGTTTATTGTAGCTATGGAACTGTTAAATGTCCACCAATACAAGTAGGTGAGAAATGCTGCTAGACACACTCTGACAAAATTAGGACTTAATTCGTAAAAATCTCAAAAACAAATGACAGGGAAGTTTTTTTTTTGCAGTTGTAAAATAAACACTAAACCATAATGTGGATTTTGTAATAAGATTAGTTTAATTATTATTATACGAATTAAATTCTTTTAAGATTTTGAAAATATAGAACATTAAATTTAAAACTTGCAAAACTTTAAATGTTATAACAGGATCGAAGAACATTCTATTTGGAGTGGATAACTTTTTTGGCGTAAAAGTGAATATTTGACATCCTAATTTCTCCGTCACATCACTTAAATGGATTCAAAATATTTATCATCGCTTGTCATGAAAAAGCGTACTTTTGTATCTTAATTAATGAATTATAACGAAAATTTAAACAAGATGCCATCCTAAGAGTTTCAATATTTATAAAAATTGCGAAAATTTCCGTGGCAGAATCGTGGCGCAGTAAAGAAAAAAATATTAAAATGCAGTATAAAAGCGGGATGTGACGGTTTTGTTCGAATCCCTCTTTCTCCGCGGAAATTCAAAAACCTTCAACTTAGTTGAAGGTTTTTTTTATACTATTATTTTCTTTATAAAATAGTCTCCAAAAAAGTTTTGAGAACCGAAAAAGCGTCTTATATTTGCACTCGCAATCACAAAATGATAGCAACATAATGGAGAAATGGCAGAGCGGTCGAATGCGGCAGTCTTGAAAACTGTTGACTGTAACAGGTCCGGGGGTTCGAATCCCTCTTTCTCCGCTGAGAGCTTAAAAAGAGAATTTTTCAAAGTTTAGAAAAAAAGCCTAAAATTCACGGAAACCCTGCAAATCAAACGATTTGCAGGGTTTGTCTTTTATATATATTTTTTTGAAAATTTTTAAATGTGCTTGAAAGTTTATTGGCACATTCATGGCGCACTTTGGCTGAACTAGATATTATTTGTCACACAAAAAGTTAAGGCACAATTTCACTGATATTTCACCATTTAAGTTTTATGCCAAAATCGCTGTACATTCGAATTTTGAATAATTAAAAACTGAGTTAAACCAATGTCATGAGAGTTTAGGCTTGAATAGATGCAGGCTAACAACTTATTACTACAAAAAGTAAGACGATTTTAAAGAAATTTATTGACTAAGTATTGATGCTAAGAAGGCATCATACATTATCTCATTTAAATACGGCAATAACACATTACTAATTAAATCCCGATCTAAAGCTTAAAGGGCTTTGCTTAGTTTTTGTTTTAAAAAATTTACTGAAAGATTGAGGATGTTCAAATCCGATTTCGTAAGCGATTTCACTTATAGATAAATTAGTTGTTGAAAGTTTTTCTTTAGCTTTATCAATCAATTTAGTATGTATATGTTGCTGTGCATTATGACCTGTGTGTATTTTAAGGAGGTTGCTCAGGTAATCAGGAGACAAATTTAACTTATCAGCTAAAGTCTGAACTGAAAGAAGCATTCTTTCTGAAGGATTTTTATCACTAAAATATTCATTAAGAAAGTCTTCTACTTTTGATAGTATCTGGTGACTACTGATTCTTCTGGTCAGAAACTGACGGTTATAATATCTGTCACAGTACTTTAACAGCAATTCAATTTGTGTAATGATTAGGCCTTGGGTAAAACGATCAATATTAGTATGATATTCACTTTTAATGTTTTCAAGAATATTGATCAGATTGTTCTCTTCTCTTTCTGAAAGAAACAATGCTTCATTAATTTTATAATCAAAAAAAGTATAATGCTTAATATTTCTCGCCAGGATAGAATTCCATAAAAAATCCGGATGGATCTGCAAAAGATAGCCAGAGCTTTTTGCAGAAGAATAGGGATTCTTTTCTAATCTCAATACCTGTCCAGGTGAAATAAAAGAGACTAAACCTTCATCAAAATCATAAATCTCCTGACCATAATACAGTTTACCACCAATATCGCGTTTTAAAGCAATAGAATAGAAATCCATTACAATGTTTACAGCTTCCTTATCTGCAGGAATCTTGACCATCGAATAATCAACGATGCTTATAAGAGGGTGTGCCGGTTTTGGCAGCCCTCTGAATTGATGATATTCGGTGATAGATTTTATTCTAATTATTTCCATAAATACAAATTTACGTTTTATGCCTAAGAAATTCTATCTTATTGGTTATTGATAAATCTAAACAGTTGGATTCAAAGAATTACTCTGCATAAGTAAGCTGAACCAATCTTCCAGATGCCAAGTATGGCTGAGTTTTCCATCCTTTAGATAATGAAATTCATGAACTGCCAATGACACTTTTTTATTTGACGCAGGAATACCTAAAATATCATTGGAATGAGTGAATTCAAATGATGCCCTTACTCCTGCTCGTTCATGTGTACCAAAAATTTCGTGAACAACAATTTTTATATCTGGAAGCAATTCAAACAGCTGTTTCATAACTTCCTTAAGTCCATTTGGATTGTCTTCCTGACCAGGTGCGAGTGGAATATCCTTCCAATTAGGCATACAAACTTCATCAAGCAATTCAGGCTTCTTTTGCTCCCATGCACTATAAAACATTTTTATAGTTTCAATTTCTTTGGCAGTTAAACCTTTTACCATTTCATTTACTTCATTTTTCATAGCTTAGTTTTAAGATTATTTTTATTTAAATCCGACAGTAAAATCTAACTGCCGGATTTTGATAACTTATAAATTTGATCCTCCGGAAATTTCAATACGCTGAGCATTTATCCATCCTGCCTCTTCTGTGCAAAGGAAAGCGACAACACTCCCTATATCTTCAGGCAAACCAACTCTTCCTAAAGCTGTCTGTGATGCTAAATAGGCATTCATTTCTGCGTTATCACGAACTAAGCCTCCCATAATGTCAGTTTCAATAGCTCCTGGTGCGACTATGTTTACTTTAATCTTTCTCTCTCCTAATTCTTTTGCCTGATAAATTGTTAGCGTTTCCATGGCACCTTTTAGTGCTGCATAGGCGGCAAATCCCGGAGTTGCAAAACGTGTCAGACCTGAAGAAACATTTATAATTCCTCCATTATCATTAATCAAAGGCAGTAATTTCTGAGTAAGGAAAAACGGACCTTTAAAATGCACATTTTCCATTTCTGTAAACTGAATTTCGGTTATTTCTGAAAAATTTGCATAGTGAATAAAACCTGCATTATTTACAAGATAATCGATATTTGTAGCATCAAATTGATTTGCTAATTCGTTATAAAGATTTTTTTTAAACTCATTAAAACTATCTATTCTGGATACGTCTAATTTTAAAGCTGCAGCTTTTTGCCCCAATGACTCAATTTCTGTTACTACATTGTCAGCATAATCTTTCTGGGTGTTGTATGTTAAAACTACATTCAATCCTTTTTTTGCAAGATTCAGTGCCATATCTCTACCTAAACCACGGCTACCTCCTGTTACGACAGCAATTTTTCTTTTTATTGACATAATGTTTTTATTTAAATATTATGAAGCAAAATTCAGAATAACTTAGGATGATAATTTAGCCAAATCCTTAATTTTTGTATCCAATTACCGCACAAATAAAAAACTATACGTAAATATTTATATGATTCTGCAGTAATCCCTTAGCTGTATTTAATGAGTATGAAGTATATCATTTTGTTTTTAAAATAACATTACAATTAAACTTGCAAATAATGAGGGTATCACGGAGAGGAGATAGTTCATTAATTTAATTTCGAGATACTTTTAAAAAGTTAGGATTGAGTGCCTTCTGGAACAAAGAGTTAAAGAGATTCTAAACTTTACCAAACTAGTTTGCGAATTGTAGCAGAATCATGGCAAACTGCTTTTTTTGAAAAGTAAAAACTCGCCAAAATAAAGGTCTTTCGATTTTAAGTTCGAATCGGATGTAGACAATGATATAGATTTAACCAATACCGGTAAGCAATGGTTCGAGTCCTGCTCCCGCTACAACGAGAAAAACTCCAGAGAAATCTCGAGTTTTTTTCATATAATCATTTATAATTCCGCCTCCACGCAAAACCCCTGTTAGCGGTTCTGGCTAATTTTGAGTTTCTGTTTTAAATCCGTCAATTAAACTGTCTAAATGGTTTAGCCACTCCTTGTAGCTGTCAGTATCTTTCCATAGTTCTACAGTTTCGCGTATACCGTCTTCGTCCGGCACTTCATTTTTGATGTCCATCAGGCATTTTAAAAGAAACGAAAAAGATTTTTGGTCTCCTGTAAATGATTTAACTCGCTTTTTCAAGTCTTTTATTTCATCCTCTTCGTCCTCATAGTCTATTTGTCCTGTTCTCTTGAACATCAAATATAACTCTGTCAACGCCATTGCAGAATTGTCGTAAAGGAAATCAATTTCGTCAAATGTCCCGCTTAATAAACCGCTCTCCTGCAAAGTATTCACAACTTCTGAAAGCGTCAAGTCTATTGGATTAGTATTTGGATATTTAGACGAAACATAATCCTTGATACAGTCAATTACATCTAATCCATTATCACTTTCTAATGCTTTGTGTCCCCAAGCTCCCATAATATATATGTTTATTTTGTTAATGTTTGAAATTCGTTTAAAAGGTCATACAGCCTGACCGCTAACTTACTTATACGTAACAAAACATACAAAGCCATCCAAATTTGGTCGATATGTGTGATAAATTCACACATTATTTACTTCATATTTTTATTCATCGCAAATATTAAAAGGCCTTTAATTTCGTTAATCAGTTAAATAAAATTAACCACTACAAAGCTCTTCAAGATTATAATTGTTCAGCTTTTGCCTTCTTCCAAAAATAAACTGCAAAAACAGTTGTTATCAGAGGAAGCATTATGCCATATTCATCAATCCAAAAAGAAGTAGCATCATTTGCAATGGTTAGTGGCGTAAAAATCTTTTGGATAAAAATATTATGGACCGAATGAAAAAGCGCTGCCGGCCATAAGCTGTTAGCCTTAAAAGTGTAATAATTTAATATTACTGAAATACCTAAAATCATTATTGTAAATGCAGTGATCTGAAGTAAAGTATTCCCACCGCCGTAATATATAATAATTGGCCAGTGCCATGCAGACCAGATCATACCACTGACAATTGATACGTTGTTAAATGACATCACTTTTCTGAGTTCCCATATAAAAAATCCCCGCCAGCCGATCTCTTCCCCTAAAGTTGAGCCTATGTTTTTCAAAACACCAACAGTTGCCAGTAGAACAACCATTATAACAATGACCATTGGTTTATGATTAGTAATTCCGAGTTCCTTTGACCAGTCTATCAATGTTTCAGTATTAAATATAGTACCATAACCAAGTAACCAAATTAACAAGTAGGCAATTGTAATATATAATACAGGAATTATATAGGATAAAAAGAGATATTCATTTTTTTTTAATTTCCATGGAAGGTTTTTGACAGATCTTCCTTTAATTCTTAAGGTAATTATTGAAGCTAATGCGGGGCACATCATCAGTAAACCTACAAAAATACTTGCAGGGTTCAATTTTAAAATGGCGAAATAGCTTATTGAGCTTAAAGAAATTAGGATTATTAAATATAAAATTATGGTATTCCAGGATTCCCTTTTATTAGTTACTGCCTTAATCATTAGTTCTTGAATAATTGTTAATATAATTTAGAGTAAAAGTTATATCGTTTCAGAATCTTCCAACCCAATATTTTTTTTATATAAGGAAACAAAACTAATTGTTCAACGACAGATAAAAATCACCATAAATAGGTATTTTAATGAAACAGGGGTGCACGAAATTAAGCTTACAAAATTTGGATTAAATATTGGTGTTTATCAAGTTTGAACGAGATGACCAGCCAGTAAAAGAAAAGATTTTCATTAAATGCTTCACTAACATTAAAAAAGTAGCCTTTTTTATATCATAAACTAGCCAAACAGATTTAATGGAAAGATTGTTACTTTTTCAAGCATCCTATTCAATCTGTCTGGCTTTGAAAAAAGTACGTTTATACTTCTCTATTTACACTTTTTGTTGTCTCAACCATTTTAAAATGCACTGGGTAGTTTCCTCTGGCTTTTCCTGTTGAATCCAATGACCACAATCCAGAGTTACAATATCCAAATTAGTAACAATATTTTTCAGGTTTTCAGACTTCGGAATCGTGTCATGTTTTCCATATATCATAAGAGTTGGCTGGTGGATTATTGGGTTTACGTCTGCCATTAAGTGCCAATTCCTATCAAGATTTCTGTACCAATTTATACTCCCTGTAAAACCTGATAAATTGAAGGCAGAAACAAAAACAGACAACTCGTGGTCTTCCATTAAGGGATCACCAATTGGTTTTTCTGCCTTTGCCAGATTTATCATTAGCATTCCTGGCTCTGGTTCTGTAGCAGGTAAGTTTTTGCGAAATATGTTACGGAGAAACCGGGAGGTGTTTTTATCCATTATAGCATCTGCTACTCCTGGTTGTCGGTTAAAGTGAACAAAATAGAAGTCACCTCCAAATATTGATTCCATAAACTCGATCCATGGGATTTCTCCTCGCTCTTGATAAGGTAATGCCAAATTTATAACTTTATTTACTCGCTCAGGATGCAATAATGCCAGAGACCAAACCACATTTGCACCCCAATCGTGACCAACAAAAGTAGCATCTTTATATCCAAAGTAATCAAGCAGCGCTACTAAGTCGCCTGTAAGGCACTCAATGTCGTAGTCAATTATTTCGCTCGGACTCGATGAATTTCCATACCCTCTCTGGTTCGGAATGATGACGTGATAGCCAGCCTCCACAAGTGCAGGAATCTGATGACGCCAGGAAAAAGCGTGCTCTGGAAAGCCATGACACAGTACAATAGGCATTCCCATATTTTGTTGGCCGGCTTCAAATACTTCCAGTACTACACCATTCAAAGCTATCAAGGAAGGCTTAGGAAATTCGTTTACATCAAATTCTGTGTTCATTAAGTTTGTCATTTTTTATTCTTTTTAGATTATTAATGATGTAAACTTATATCTGCCAAGTGACAACCTTATGTCAGGAGCTTTTTAAAAAAAGTAACAGCTCTCAAAATAATCTTGAAAACTCATTTTGTGTGGCTCAAATTTGACAGTAAGGATTTGGACATGGTGCTATTTCTGCCACAAAAAGCTAACGCAAATTAAGGACATACTACAATATGTACGTTTTAATTTCGTGGCAGAATCATAGTACTAGTCTTGATGAAGTTGAATAAACTGCTTAATGGCTTAATCTCACGTTGAAGAATTGAATATTTAGTATTACTCATATATGTCAATAACTAAAAAAAGTCTTTATCCTTTTTTACCAAATGGTAATTAGCAGCAGCTAACTTATTGCTAACTTTGCAATTATGAATGAATTAATAAACTATATTTTACAGTTTGGAAATTTAAACCCACAACAAATAGAATTTATCAAAAGTAAAACATCTGAATTGGAGTTTAAAAAAGACGACTACTTTTCGGAAGCCGGAAAAATACCAAGGTATATAGGTTTCGTCCTTGAAGGGGTTTTTCGTTGCAGTTACTACAATAATAAAGGTGAAGAAATTACGCATTACTTCATTGATGAGTACAGTTTTGTTTCAGACCAGCTAAAGTTTGATGCACAAGTTGAAGCTTCCGAATATATACAGGCAGTTACAGATTGTAAATTACTTGCGTTTTCAAAGAAAGATTGGGATGAAATTTCAAATACTATTGTCGATTGGGATAGGATTGCTGCTAAAATAGTACAGAAATGTTTAATCGATGCTATGGACAGACGAAGCCCCTTAGTTTCAGAAGATGCCACTACCCGATATCTATCATTCCTTGAAAAATTTCCGACACTTGCCAATCGCATTCCGCTTTCTTTTATCGCCTCTTATCTGGGAATTACACAGCAATCACTGAGCAGAATAAGAAAAAACATCCGTTAAAAATGCTTTTTACCAATTGGTAAATGCATACTTAATTAAATCCACAACCTTTGCACAATCACTTTTAATAAAGAAAAAATGAGCGCAAAGATTGTATTAATTACAGGAACAAATAGTGGATTTGGATGGCTTATAGCCAATAGTGTAGCTGGTTTAGGGCATAAAGTTTATGCTACTGTCAGAGATACCCAGGGAAAAAATGCAGAAAAAGCAAAAGCATTAGCAAAAGTTGAAAATGTAACGGTTTTGGACGTAACCTTAACAGACGAAAGCAGTGTAAAAGACGCTATTGACAGCATTATTGCAAAAGAAGGAAAAATAGACGTATTGGTAAACAATGCTGGTTTTAGCAGGAATGGTGTGGCCGAAAGCTTTACCAATGCTGATTTACAGGAAATGTTCGATATCAACTTTATTGCTCCCTGGAGTTTGATGAAATTGACATTGCCCTCTATGCGTAAACAGTCAGAAGGTTTAATCATCAATGTTACTAGTGGATTTGGAAGATTTGGTTTTCCTTTTGCAGGAATGTACAGCGCTTCTAAATTTGCTTTGGAAGGATTAAGCGAAAGCTTACATTATGAAGTAAGACCTTTGGGCGTAGATGTTGCAATTGTTCAGCCTGGAGCTTTTCCTACGGAGATGTCTCAAAAACTTGTCTTTGGTTCTGATGCTTCGGTTAATGATGGATATGAAGCAATAGCTGATTTTCCGAATAAAATGGGAGCCGCAGTTGGCGAAATGTTTGAAACTTTAAAACCTAACCCTCAGGATGTTGCTGATGCTATCGTTAATCTAATCAATATGCCTAAAGGGAAAAGACCATTAAGAACAGTCGTTGATCCATTTTCGGGAGCATTTGTTGAAAAAGCTAACAATGCAATAAAAATGGAGTACGAAAAAGGTATTGTCGCATTTGGAATGAAAGATTTATTGCTGTAATTAGATTACAGCGTAATTAAAAATTTTCCCTTGCACTAAAGGCATGCATTCCAGAGCTTAGGTTTGAATCCTACTTCACACAAAAGTCCTGAAGAAATTCAGGACTTTTTTATTTATTTTATGGCACTTATAATTAGTTAAAGGCAACTATCCTCTCATAAATCTCTGTCTGTGCTCTGCGTTTCACTTCAGTATCGTTTTTAATTAAATTACTGTTTCCGTGGTTATTAATTGTTCTTTTTTTGGAGTTATCACTGAGCTGTATTTTAATAATTTCATTGATTTCTGTGATATGATTTTCATCATTTATGGGAAAAGCAACTTCGATTCTTCGGTTAAGATTTCTGCTTAACATATCTGCAGAAGACAAATATATTTTTTCGCGACCGTTGTTTCCGAATTTGTAAATCCTTGCGTGTTCTAAAAACATATCTACAATTCTGTATATCCTTATATTTTCAGATACATTTTTAATTCCCGGAAGCAGTGTACAAATTCCACGTACAATAAGAATTACTTCTACTTCTGCCCTACTCGCTTCTATTAGTTTATCAATAATATCTTTTTCATCTACTCCGTTTGCTTTTAAAAATATCGAAGCAGGTTTTCCTGCCTTTTTATTCTTTATTTCATTATCTATTAACTTTATTAATTGCTCTTTCATTTTAAAACCTGCGGCCAAAAGATGTTTTATTTCCTTTGATTTTTTTTTGGTTTTTAAAAACGTAAATATTGTACTTAAGTCATTGGAATATTTTTTCTCCGAAGTAAAAAAACCAAAATCAGCATATACACTGGCTGTATTTTCATTAAAATTTCCTGTTGACAAGTAGCTGAAATATTTCTTTTTTCCAAACTGATCCTTCATGGTAACCATGGCTACTTTAGCATGAACCTTTAAATTCGGCATGCTTTGTATTATTTTTATTCCGGCATTTTTCATTTCCTTAGACCAGAATAAGTTATTGTATTCATCAAATCGTGCTTTTACTTCGACAAATACGGTCACTTTTTTTCCATTTTTGGCCGCGCTTATCAAAGCATTTGCAATTAAAGATTGAGAAGATATTCGGTATAAAGTTATTTGTATCTCTGTAACACTTTTGTGTACGGCTGCCTGATTAAAAAACTGAAGTACATAGAAATAAGATTGATACGGAAAATGAAGTAATTGGTTTTGATTTTCAATAATTTCAAAAATAGAATTACTGCTTTCAAAAGGCAGGTGTTTTAAAGCGGGATAATTCATTCCTTTTAGTTTTGGTTTCACCGGATTCGGAAACTTAAATAAATCGTAGAGATTATGATGCGTTCCTCCTTTTATCATTTCATTATTTTTCAAACGAAATGCTTTCATACACACCTCAACGGCTTCAGCATCCATATTATAATCATATAAAAATCTTGTCGCTGAACCATTTTTGCGCTGCTCAACTTTTGCTTCGATTTTAGCAATTAGATCTCCTGAATTTTCATCTTCTATCTGATAGTTGTCATCCCGATTTAATTTAACGGCATTGCAGGATACAATTTCCGCTAAGGGAAATAATCGGGGCAAATGCTGCCGGAACTGAAGTTTATTTCAAGGCCACCGGCGCGAATGCAACGAATATGCTGGCCTATAAAGTAGACCTCAAAGGAAAGCAAACCTTGCTGACAAAAGACGAAGGCGTCCACACCGTTTCCGTCAGTTCAAACGGGAATTGGGTTTTCGATGAATATTCGAACCATACTACGCCTTCGAGATCATTGCTGACAGACAAATCCGGCAAATCAAAAGAACTGTTGGCAAGCCCTAATAAATATGACGGCTATGTAATGGGAACCGCTGACATACGCACGATCAAGGCCGCTGATGGCACCACTGATTTGTACACACGCCTGATCAAGCCAAGCCATTTTGACCCTTCTAAAAAATACCCTGTTTTGGTATATGTTTATGGCGGTCCGCACGCACAGCTCGTGACCAATTCGTTCTTAGACGGCGCCAGCCTTTGGATGTATTGGATGGCGGAACAAGGCTACCTTGTTTTCACCGTCGACAACCGCGGTTCCGATAACCGTGGCGTGGCTTTCGAAAGCATCATCCACGGCCGTGTCGGTTATAATGAAATGGAAGACCAGCTGAAAGGCGTGGATTATCTGAAGTCGTTGCCTTATGTAGATGCCAACCGCTTAGCTGTCCACGGCTGGAGTTTCGGTGGGTTCATGACCACTTCCCTAATGT
>SEBM01000466.1 GCA_004296145.1 Flavobacterium sp. | reverse complement strand
TATTTCCTGGACTGTTGTAGCTTTATTAGGAACCGCGACAGCTTTTATAGTAGGTTTTAAAAATACCCAAACGTATAACAGAACAGTCGAAGCGCAGCAAACATGGACTTCTATTCTCAACACAAGCAGAGGATGGGGAATTATGTGCCGGGATTTTCTTGACAATCCTGAAAAAACAAAATTACTTATATACCGTCATTTTGCGTGGCTGACCGCTTTGCGTTATGAAATGCGTTCGTATCGTGTCTGGGAAACAACGCAAAGAAAACAAAATACAGAATATCAGCAATATTATATTATTCCTGAGAAAGAAAACAGTCTGGAAAATGAATTGTCAAAATACCTTTCTTCAGATGAATTGAATGCTGTTTTAAAAACTAAAAATAAAGCGTCTCAATTATTGGCACTTCAAAGTAAAACCTTAAAAGAGCTTTATAAAAATGAAGAAATTGTGATACTTCAGTTTGTTGATTTTCAGCGGACAATCAAGGATTTTTATATGCAACAGGGAAGAAGCGAGCTGCTTAAAGATTCGCCATATCCAAGACAATATGCCATAATCAATACTTTATTGGTTCAGCTTTTTTGTTTTCTGCTCCCTTTCGGATTATTGAAAGAATTTGATAAACTAAATGAAAATATAAGTGGTTTTATGCACGGAAACATGGTTTGGTTTGTAATTCCGTTTAGCGTTATAATTTCCTGGATGTATACTTCATTGGGACAGGTTGGAGAAAGTACAGAAAATCCGTTTGAAGGAAGTCCGAACGATGTTCCGATTTCTAAAATCTGTACTAATATTGAAATTGATTTGAGGGAAATGCTGGGAGAAGAAAACCTGCCTGAAGTACCTAAACCACAGCATGATATTATTTTATAAAAAAAAATCATCCTTTGTAATAGATTTTCAAAGGATGATTTTACGTTTTTATAAGCTTTTTAATTTCGTCATAAAAGTCGGAAACACTTCATTCAATTCTTCAAACAAAGGATTGTTTCGATATTTCAGGTTTATTTCACTAAATAATTTTAAACCTATTGCAAATTGAGTTGCTTCACCGGCATTTTCAAATAAGTTTTTATCTTTTATTTTTTGGATGATTCCAAAGATTTCGTCGTGATTGCTAAACTCAATTCCTAATTCTTTGGCAGGTTTGGTGTCACCATTTGCATATTCCTTAAGACTTAGCGTAAGATAATATTTGTTTGCTCTTTTTTCCATTGTAGTTAGATTTATGTTGATTGTTTGGGGATAATTCTTTTCTAAATATTCAAAAACGGATAAAAAAATTAAGCTATTTAAGCCATTTGTCGACCATGGTTTTAAAATTCTCTTTGTATTGTTCACCAACCGTAATTTCAGCTTTATCAATAAAAATCGAATTTTTGCTGATAGCACTTATTTTATCTAAAGAAACAATAAAAGAACGATGCACACGCATGAATTTTGATGCCGGAAGTTTCTCTTCTAAAGCCTTTAAAGAAATCAGGGACAATAAAGCTTTTTGAGAATCTTCTAAATGTACTTTTACATAATCTTTTAAACTTTCGATGTATAAAATATCTTTCAATGAAATTCTAACCCATTGATATTCTACTTTTAAAAAGATAAATTCATCATCGGCAGTTACGGTCTGAATATGATTGGCAGCTTCTTCAGATAATTGTAACACTTTGTTGGCTGCACGCAGAAATTCTTCATAACTAAAAGGTTTCAAAAGATAATCAACCGCGTTAACCCTGTAACCTTCAATAGCATAATGATTATAAGCGGTAGTAAAAATTATTTTCGGAATCGGTCCGGACTGGTCCTGTAAAAGTCTTGCAAGTTCCATTCCCGTAAGGTTGGGCATATTGATATCCAGAAAAACAACATCCGGCTGTTTCTCCCGAATTAAACCCAGAGCTTCAACTGCATTATCGCAGCTGTGACTTAACTGTAAAAACGGGGTTTGTTCAATAAAAGTTTCGACCAGTTTTAAAGCCAAAGGTTCGTCATCTACTGCTATGCATTTTAATACGGTCATTGTTCTAAAGTTATTTGCAGTTCAACCTCATATTTTCCATCTTTATTGACACCACAAATTATAGAGTGTTTGTGAGGATAAATAAGTTGTAATCTGCGTTTTGTATTCGTTAATCCAATTCCACCCGGTTCAGAATTTGATGCTTTTTCAAAAAAAGTATTCAAAACTTCGAATGTAAGATTAGTATTATTTTGTTTTATGCTAATAATGATTTCGCTCTTTTCAGTAGCGTTTACACCATGTTTAAAGGCATTTTCTACTAAAGGTAATAATAACATCGGTACGATTGGATAATCGTGCAATTTTTCGGGAATTTCTGTGATGATGCTCAATTTGCTATTGGCACGAAGTTTCATTAAAGCAATAAAATCTTTTAAAAAATCTACTTCTTTTAATAATGTAGTTCTTTCGCCTTCTGTGCTGTAAAGCAGATAACGCATCATTCGGCTCAGCGTATGCAAGGCATTTCTCGAATCTTCAACATTAGAATAAGTAAGGGAATAAATACTGTTTAGGGAATTAAAGAAAAAATGCGGATTGATCTGTGCCTTCAACATGGCCAGTTCGGCCATAGTTTTGTCCTGTTCCAGTTTTTGTTTGTGTTGTGCCGCTTTCTGCCAATATTGTAACATCGACCAACTGGTACTGATTCCTAAAACCAATAAAGTCAGCATTAAAACATAATTATCAAAATATGGATTTCTATATTTTGTAAAGCCTAAAACAGCACTTACTTTGGTATGAACATCGGTTTGCGAAGAATAAAAAAAGGCGATAACCTGCATCACTAAAATCATTAAAAACGCCCACGCCAAAAAAGGCGAAGTATTGTCTTTGATAATCGTTTTTGGAACCACGATTTTAGCATTCGAATAAAACAGACAAATCAGTAAAATCAATACAATAATCTGCCACAGCCAAAAAACATCAGGAAGTATAACTTTCCATGTTAATGGAATGTAAAACAACATGATAAATCCCAGTAATAACCAGCCAAGAATGTGTAATCCGACAAATAAATAGGGTCTGAAAAAATTTGGAGCCATCGTAATTTATGATTTTAAAGGCAATATTACATTTTATTTGAATACAATTTAAAACCAATCGCTCAACAGAGAATCACACTCTTTATAAAGCATTTTAGAGCCGACGAGTTTAAAATTAAACGGTTGTTTAAATTTTTAAAAAAACCATCGGTTCTGAGGCTATCTCTATCGATTGTATTATGCTCTTCGTCTATTGGAAATTTTTCGTACCTTATATTTTATTTATTTTGTTTCATATAATCGCTAATTACATATAATTTCTAATGAACAAGCAATCATTTTTAAGTATTCTCGCAGCATCAATTGTTATCGCATCTTGTGGTAAAAAAGATGATAAATCGGCTCAGGCCGGAGGAGCACCGCAAGTTAAAGAATATAAAAC
>SEBM01000465.1 GCA_004296145.1 Flavobacterium sp. | reverse complement strand
AGTTAATGATAAACCATATCCCAAAAATAGTCCGACAGCTTCACAGTTTATTGTAAATAATGAGCGAAGTTTTGAGCTGGAAAAAACTAGATTAGTAAATTACATTACTAAAACTCAAGAACTAGGGGAAAACGAATTTGAAGGTAAAGAATCTCATTCATTCGGAAAACTAACCGCATCAGAATGGAATAATATGTTTGCGAAACATTTGGATCACCATTTAAGTCAATTTGGTGTTTAAGTTCTACTTTAATATTTAATCTGAATTTTGCCATGAAACAAAAAATAATTTTAATTTTTCTTTTTATCGGATTCTCAGCGACTGCTCAGAAACAAGATGTACAAAAAGTTATTGAAAATTTCTTTATCGGATTTCATCAAAAAGATACACTGAAATTACAATCTGTTTGCTCCGATAAAATTATTTTGCACTCTATTAGCGAAAGCAAGACTAAGGGAAATATATTATCTAATGAATCTACATCTGAATTCTATAAATCAATTTCTTCAATTCCCGCAAATATGAAATTTCAAGAAAAGATATTAAGCTATAATATTCAGATCGATGGAACTATGGCTCATGTGTGGACTCCTTATGAATTTTATATCAATGATAAACTAAGTCATTCAGGAGTGAATACTTTTACTTTATTCAAAGAAAAAGATAATTGGAAAATTATATATCTAATTGATACACGAAGAAAATAATTTTTATACTATATGTGTCTGATAATAAAGACAATCATCGGCCATTAAGCAAATTTCACATTTTGGTGTTGGTCTGCAGATCTCTCTTCCTAAAAAGGAAATAGCCATACCAATTTCTGACCAAATCTCTTTTGAAAGAACTTTCATAAGCTCTTTTTCAACCTTATTTCCGTCTTTACTTTCTTTTATTATTCCAAGTCTGGGTGCTACACGTATTACATGTAAATCTGCAATTATTCCTTCTGCTGGTTTTCCTGTTTCTCTTAAAATGACGTTTGCAGATTTTCTTCCAATGCCTTTTAACGCTGTGAGCTCATCCATAGTTGAAGGAATATTTTCATCTTTTTTGATTGTCTGAGCTATTTCCAATAACCAGTTTGCTTTGGTTGGATAGTTTCTTACTTTACTTATGTAAGGAATAAAAGTTTCTA
The DNA here is from genome assembly GCA_004296145.1 of Flavobacterium sp. Lineage (GTDB taxonomy): Bacteria > Bacteroidota > Bacteroidia > Flavobacteriales > Flavobacteriaceae > Flavobacterium. Next base: position 2,317 of record SEBM01000465.1, on the reverse strand, counting down.
AATCGGTTTTGGCAAGAGTTTGAAGTGTTGGGAATTTTTCAAACAATGCCGGAGCAATTTTATTAATATTAGCATCAGAATCCTGGGCAGACAAAACTACCATTACAAGTAATTGATAAGTATTTTGATAATCTAAAGGATGTTTTTTGCCTTTATATTTCTTTATAAGCGGTTTTAATGCTTCGCTCCAATCTTTTTCTTCTCCAAATAAATCCATCATCAATCTCTTTAAATGTTTAATAAAAAGTAACTATACATAAAGTTAATTACTTTTAATAAAATCTATGACCTTTTTGATAACATTTTGATTTCCTAATATTTTTCTATGCCCTAATTTATCAGTGAGAAATAAAGTTCCGTTTTCTAAATGTTTGTGAATGTGAATTCCTGCCTTTACAGGTACTTCCGGATCGTCATTATCATGTATTACCAAAACTGGAATTTTAATTTGAGCAGCAGCCTTATATGCAGAATAATTATCCATTAGGGTTTGATATTTATTTTCAAAATGTTCACGCAGAAGCTGACTGATTTTTGGTTTTAATTCTAATTTAGATATAAAATCATCCAAAATATCCTGTACAATATCGCCACTTCCAATAATTATTGCTTTTTTCACTTCTAAACCATCTTTAATGGCATTCAAAACCGACATTCCTCCTAATGAATGACCAATAGCAATTTCAAAAGGCCCATATTCTTTTTCGATTTCTAAAATTGATTCAATAAAATCAGACATTATGGTTGTTTTTCCTTGCGACTTTCCATGTGCTGGTGCGTCAAAACTTGTTGTAGAATATCCGTTATGCAAAAGCTCATCAGCAATTTTAAATAATTGTGTTCCTCGTCCTGACCATCCATGTACTAATAAAATTTTGCGGGTACTTTTTCCGAATTCGTAAACAACAATGTCTTTATTAATTTTTGGAATATGAAGAATGTGCTGGACACTTTTATGATCCATTTCTAACTCTCTTTTTGGAATTTTATGTTTTATTGGGGTTGTAAAAAGTTTTGCGGCATATTTTGTAACCAATTTAGTAGAAATAAAAGCGCATATTTTGCAGGATAATATTATAACTCTTGGAATTTTTAAAGATTGAATAGGATTGGAAGTCTTTTTTGCCATATTGATAATTTTTATTTCAAGGTCAGAATTTGTTTATTTTTTCCTAAATTTAAAGAACATAAAAGTAGTACAAATAGTAAATGTTTGACTCAAACAAGGAATTTAATTTAAATGGAAATATTTCACATAAGTGCAGAATGCTATCCGATGGCAAAAGTTGGCGGTCTTGCCGATGTAGTTGGCGCATTGCCTAAATATCAGAATAAAGCTGGTCATCAGGTACGTGTTGTGGTACCATGTTATGATACCAAATTTAAGAATCAAAATAAATTTGAATGTGTTCATTGGGGTTCAATCAAATTAGGAAATTTTGAGTTTCCATTTAATGTTTTAAAAGAAACGACTGATCAATTAGGTTATGAATTATATCTTATTGAAATAAACGAATTATTTGACCGTCCTAATATTTATGGATATGAAGATGATATAGAACGATTCATATCGTTTCAAATTGCTGTTTTGGACTGGATTTCTAATCGCAGTTCAATTCCGGAAATTATAAATTGCCATGACCATCATACAGGATTAATTCCTTTCATGATAAAATACGCTTATAAATATGAAAAACTAAGAACTGTGAGAACAGTAATTACGATTCATAATGGCTTATATCAGGGCTGGTTTGGATTTGATAAATTACATTATTTGCCGGAATTTGATTTAAGACATGTAGGCTTTCTTGAATGGAATAATTCTCTTAATTCATTGGCCGTAGCAGTAAAATGTGCTCATGCTGTAACCACAGTTTCACCTAGTTATTTAAATGAAATTAATATTTCTGCAAATGGTTTAGAATCGTTGTTTAACTCTGTGAGAAATAAATCCAGAGGAATTTTGAACGGAATTGATATTGAAGTTTGGAATCCATTAAAAGACAACATGATTAATAAAAATTATGATGTTGAAACTTTTATAAACGGAAAGCAAAAAAATAAAGAAAAGTTGTGCGAGCAATTTGACTTAGATCTATCAAAACCATTATTTAGTTTTATTGGACGTTTATTTGAAGAAAAAGGTGGTGATTTATTGCCACAGGCTTCGGCATTAGCTTTGTCTGAAAATTTCGAAAATATAAATATACTGATTTTAGGATCCGGTAATTCTGATATAGAATCTCAATTATTGCAATTGAGAAATGATTACAATGGAAATTATAATGTATTTATAGGTTACAACGAAGAACTGGCG
>SEBM01000464.1 GCA_004296145.1 Flavobacterium sp. | reverse complement strand
CTGTATAAATAAAATCATCTGAAAAATGAAAAACAATACATCAAAAAACAGTGGAGAAAATTCAAGACGAAATTTCATTCAACAATCTGCAATTGCAGGAATGGGATTGCTTTTTGCACCAAATTTATTGTCTGCAAAGAGTAGTGAAACTGAAAATACATCATCAAAAAAAGTAAACAAAATGACTACACGAAAATTAGGAAATTTAGAAGTATCTGCTTTGGGAGCTGGTTGTATGAGTATAAGTGCCAATTACGGTGCGGCTGCAAAAATTGAAGACGGCATAAAAACCATTCGAACCGCTTATGAAAAAGGAGTAACTTTTTTTGACACAGCCGAGGTTTATGGTCCTTACACTAATGAAAAACTGCTTGGAGAAGCATTGTTGCCTTTCAGAAACAAAGTTTCTATTGCCACTAAATTTGGTTTCGATATTGCAAAAGGCGGATTAAACAGCCGACCAGAACAAATAAGAAAAGTGGTTGAAGCCTCATTGGTAAGTTTAAAAACTGACAGAATTGACCTTTTGTACCAACATCGAGTTGACCCAAATGTTCCGATTGAGGATGTTGCAGGAACGGTAAAAGATTTAATTAATGAGGGAAAAGTTTTGCATTTTGGCTTATCGGAAGCAAGTGCTAAAACCATAAGAAAAGCACATTCTGTACAACCAGTTTCAGCCATTCAAACCGAATATTCTTTTATGGAACGGGATGTTGAAAAAAATGGCGTTTTGGCAATTTGCGAAGAGTTGGGAATTGGCTTTGTTCCGTGGGGACCAGTGGGGATGGGTTATCTGACAGGGAAAATTAATGCGCAAACAAGTTTTGACAAAAAATTTGATTTCCGCCCTGGATTTGACCGTTTCACACCTGAAAATCTTGCACTAAATATGCCCATTGTAAATTTACTTAACGATTTTGCATCTAAAAAAAATGCTACCGCTTCGCAAATTGCATTGGCTTGGTTGTTGGCTCAAAAACCATTTATTGTTTCTATTCCCGGAACTCGAAACCTTCCACATTTGACAGAAAATTTAGAAGCACTAAACATTGAACTTTCCACCACAGATTTGGAAGAATTAGAAACAGAATATGCCAAACTAAAAGTTTATGGCGAAAGAATGAATGCAATGCAAATGAATTTTGTAGATAAATAAATAGAAGCAATGAAAAAAATTTTAATAATCAATACCCATTTAACCTATCCAAACTGGACAGAAGGAAAGCTAAATAACTCATTTGCTCAAAAGGCGAAAGATTTTTTTGAAAGCAAAGGATATGAAGTTTTAGAAACCAAAGTTGAAAATGGATACACGCCAAGCGAAGAAGAAAAAAAGCATTTAGACGCAGAAATTGTAATTTTGCAGACACCAATAAATTGGTTTGGTGCACCTTGGATTTACAAAAAGTATGTGGACGAAGTTTTTAACAGCGGTCTTTTTAGTAAATCATTTTTGAGCGGAGACGGAAGAACACGAGAAGACCTAACCAAACAATATGGAACAGGCGGAAACCTACAAGGCAAAAAATTTATGATTTGTGCAACGTGGAACGCACCAGCCGAAGCATTTGGAAACCCAAATTATAAACTTTTTGAGGGTAAAAATTTGAGCGACATTTTCTTGCCAATAACGAGTAATTACCGTTTTTGTGGTTATGACATTGTGGACAGTTACAATTGTTTTGACATCTTTAAAAACGAAAATATCTTAAAAGATTTAGAAAATTACCCTAATCATTTAGAGAAATTATTGGATATTTGAAACATCTGACCGACAAAAAAAACGGCAGGTAACAGCAGTTTGGCAAAATGGCGGGTTCAGTGCTAAATTCAACGGCAGTTCTTCGATTGAACTTTTGTACAAAACTGAACATTTGTGCTTCGATTTCCGCCACTTCGCCAAGCTGCAAAACGTTACCAACAAACGTAGAAAAACATTTTAAACTAAAACAGAAATTATAACAAACACAAAACACCTTTTGAACAAACTTAAACGTCAAATACAATTATTACCACTTTTGTTGCTCACTATATATTGCATTGATGCAATTTTTACTGCAGTTCGTGGAACAGTTGTTATGGCAGGTATAACTTACAACTATGAGTTGACAATAAAACATTATATCGCATTTGTAGCTATTGTCATAAACATCATTACTTACTTTTTCTTCAGACCACTTTACAAATTCACATTCATCCTGACTGTTGCAATTGGACTTTTTAATTTAATGACTTTTTCAGCTTTGGAAACAACTCAGAGCTTTGCATTTAAGAGTTTTAAATTAAGTTTTCAGCCATCTGCATTTTTAGCAGGGCTTTTAGCATATATGATCAACTTCAAAAGCGTAAACAAATTTATTATTGATAATTTAACTAACGAACCGAAGCTACATAAATAGTAAAAAGCAAATTTCGCCTTGCTCCAGTGGCGAGTAAAACCACCTTGCCTGAAATATTTATCCCTGCAATTTACACATTGCTAACTTCAAGTTTATATCCTTTGCCGCGTACTACTACGATATTGATATTCGGATCAAATTCTAGTTTTTTTCTTAGTTTTGAGATGAACATATCAAGACTTCTTCCTACAATAACACCTTCATCTTCCCAAATCTCTTTTTGCAATCGGGCTCTCTCTACAATTTCATTGGGCGACAATGCAAAAATGAGCAGTAATCTGGTTTCAGTTCCGGTTAAGTCTATTGTTTTTTCGTTGATGATCAGTTTTTTGTTTTTTAGATCAAATAATGCTGAGCCTAAGGCTAACCTATCAGTGTTTTTATCCTCTGCCAATATTACCTTCTGTGGCTTAACAGTTTTTAAGAATATAAAACCTACAAATGCCAAAAATGACAGACCACCAAAAAGATATCCATTTTTTGCAGTGGTTATTCCTGTCGGTTGGAATTTAATATTAATCGCATAACAGGCTTTAGGTTGTTTTCTTCCACTACAACTTACAATGTCATCTTTTTTACTTTCGGATATTGCATAACCATAAGTAACTGTTGAGTTACTGCAATTGAGCACATTTACGATATAATTATTAGAGAGTGGATCTTTGTCTAAAAAACGACGGGTAGTATTCATCAAAGAGTCTGGTAAAAAAGTAAGCTCATTTTCAAAACTGATGATATATTCATTTGCTGAGATCATTTTTATCGGTAACACTCTTGATGTACTATCGCCTGACTGAAGAAGTATTTCATGCCCAATTCTACGGAGTAAAACTTCTCTTTTAGCAATATCAAAATTGTCGCTCTCCCCTACAGTGAAAGCAACGGAAATTACAGCAATAGACAAGAGCAGTAGCAAACCGAAAATGTAGTTGCGATTAATAGAAAAGAAATTTTGACTATTACCCATAGTGTCAAGTATTTATTTACAAAGTTTACATTTTTATTTACAATTAAAGGCTTACTAGACGAAAAATATTGAACTAATTTTGATGTGTAAACT
>SEBM01000028.1 GCA_004296145.1 Flavobacterium sp. | reverse complement strand
AATCAAGTTTTATTTTTTATAAATTTTGCGCGGAATTTTCGCAAAGTTAATTGTTTTCGGCGTTTAGTTCTAAATTTGTAGAAAAAAATAAAAATAAAAAGTTTTTTCATACCGTATTTGAACAATTTTAAATCAGCTAAAAGAACTTTTTTAGTTGTCGAAATTTTTGTATAAGGGTATAAATGAAATACGGCTTTAAAAAATTTCTCAACTTGTTGTTGATGATAAAAAAGACCTTTTCATTCAGTATTTGAAGCAAATCAGCTTCCATTTCATTTTCTATGTATTCCTATACGAAGACCATGTGGATGAATTTTTTGTCCCATTTATTTTTTTTTCTTTTTTTTTGGAATAGGTTTTTTACGTGTTGGTGCAAATTCTCCTACGCGGTGTCCTAACATGTCATTTGTAACATTTAAAGGAAAAAAACGGATTCCATTATAAACTTGTAATTTAAGGCCTACCATTTGTTTAGTTAAAACTGTGGCACGGTTAAAAAGAACAATATCTTCATGTTCTTTATTTACTTTTTTTTGTTCAATAAAATCATTATGAATATATAAAGGTTTTCAACTAGATCTAGACATTTATTATTTTCGTCTGCTTAAGATTAACGTATTTTGTTTGCGTTTATTTCTCGTAGGTTTTCCTTTTGTAATTCGTGAGAATGGTGTTACAGAAGGACGTCCTCCTTTTGTTTTACCTTGCCCTCCCCCATGTGGATGGTCAACAGGATTCATTGCTACTCCACGAACACTTGGGCGTTTATTTAATCAACGATTGCGCCCTGCTTTTTCTAAGTTTTTATGTATATGATTTTCACCTGCTACAATTCCAAGTGTTGCTTTAGATTGTAAAGGTACTAATCTTTGACTACCTGATGGTAATCTCATTTTTAAATATTTTGAAGAAGAATGTTGTAATACTTGACAGAAACTTCCTGCTGAACGTGCAAAAAGCCCTCCTTTACCAGGGATATTTTCAACATTATGAAGAAAATCTCCAAATTCAAAATTAGCAAGTACAGAAGAATCCCCAACTTTTAAAAAAAGATTACGACTTTTACTTGAAGTATTTACTAATTTATCAAAAATTTTTATTCCTTTAGGTGCTAAAATATAGCTGTAAGGATTTTCTAAATTTTCTGGATGGTAAAGTTTAGCTAAATGTGCTGAGCGGTTAGGATCATATTCAAAACTTGTTACAATACTATTCTCATTTTGACGAGTTCAATCTATATGTCGTTGAAGGGTTTTGTTTCCACCTCCTTGATGACGGACAGTAATACGTCCGAAATTATTTCGACCCGCAAATTTTTTTTTTCCGATTAAATGTTTTTTTGACGGTTTAAATTTGGAAAATTGCATTTTTTCTTTTAAGTTCTATTAAAAGAGAATTTTATAATGCTTGTAATTTTTGGAATTACATTACCTAAGGAAAAAAAAGTAGCTTATGCTTTGACCATATTGTATGGTATAGGGAAATATTCTGCAGAGCAAATATGTAGAGAGCTTGGATTTGCCCCTAAATTGACAGTAAAAGATTTAACTGATCAACAACAATTTGAAATTGCTAAAAAAATTAAAGAAGAATTTCGTTTAGAAGGAAATCTTCGTGAAGAAGTTAAAGGAAATGTTCAACGATATATTACAAATGGAAGTATTCGTGGATCTAGACATAAACACCATTTACCTGTACGTGGACAACGTACACATTCAAATGGTAAAACAGCAAGACGTGTTGTAATGGGAATTGCATTACGTGGACGCCGTGATTCATAAAATTAAGAACATCCTTAAAGATAGATGACCGAGCGGTTTAAGGTACCAGTCTTGAAAACTGGCGTGCGAATAGCACCATGGGTTCGAATCCCATTCTATCTGTTTTTATTGGCGGATATAACTCAATGGTAGAGTGCCGGGTTGTGATTCCGTATGTTATGGGTTCAAGTCCCATTATTCGCCCAAATTAAATGGAGTATAGCCAAGTGGTAAGGCATCGGTTTTTGATACCGACATGCAAAGGTTCGAACCCTTTTACTCCAAAGATGAGACATTTTCTTAACGTAGAATATTTAACTTATTCAACTTTGTTGGTTTCTATTGTTTTAGCGTTGGTTATTTCAGCAGTAGTATTAGCATTGTCATTTATTTTGGCAATTCAAACTCCTGATCCTGAAAAAACTTCTGCATACGAATGTGGTTTTGAACCTTTTGAAGATGCACGTAATAAATTTGATGTACGTTTTTATATCGTAGCAATTTTATTTATTATTTTTGATATCGAAGTTGTCTTTTTATTTCCTTGAGGAGTAGCTCTTGGAGTTGTTGGATCAACTGGGTATCTTGTAGCATTAAGCTTTTTATTCTTACTTACTGTAGGATTTATATATGAAGTGATCAAAGGTGCTTTAAACCCTCAATAATAATTTTTTTGAATGCAGTTAATTCCTATTACAATAAATAATCGCTTATTTCAAGTTCGTGCAAATGCTTCTGTTTTACAAGCTTGTGAAGAAGCTTCAATTGAAGTTCCTCGTTTTTGTTACCATGAAAAATTATCGGTGGCGGGGAACTGCCGTATGTGCTTAGTAGAGGTTGAAAAATCTCCTAAGCCTGTAGTATCTTGTGCTATGCCAGTTTCAAAAAATATGGTAATATACACAAACACACCTTTAGTTAGAAAAGCACGTGAAGCTGTTTTAGAGTTTCTTCTTATAAACCATCCTTTAGATTGTCCAATTTGTGATCAAGCAGGAGAATGTGATTTACAGGATGAAACTTTACAATATGCATCAGATCGTGGACGTTTTTTTGAATTTAAACGTAGTGTTGAAGATAAAGAATGCGGACCGATTATAAAAACTATTATGACCCGTTGTATTCATTGTACACGTTGTATACGTTTTTCTGCAGAGATTGCTGGTCAAGAAGTTTTAGGGGCGTTTGGGCGTGGGACTGATACTGAAATCGGTACTTATGTTCAATCTTTTATTAAAACAGAATTATCAGGAAACTTAGTAGACCTTTGTCCAGTAGGAGCATTAACTTCAAAACCATATGCGTTTACTTCAAGAAGTTGAGAGTTACAAAAAAATGATACTATTGATTTTTTTGATGGAATGTGTGCAGATATTACTGTACAAACAAAAAATGTTACCGCTCCTGTTTTCCTTAAAGGTAAAGCAGAAAATATTTCACGTGAAGATATTGTACGTATTTTACCACGTCAAAATGGATATTATTCTGATAATTGAATTTCTGATAAAACTCGTTATGCTTTTGATGGGTTGAAAACACAACGTTTAAGAAATGTTTTCGCAAATAATCGTGCAGGAAATGATACTACATGATCAAAAGTTTTTGTAGATTTTTTATTTCAAAATATGCAAAATATGATCACATTATCAGAAAACTCTACAATTAAACCTTTCAAAACTGCTGTTATTATTGAATCAAATTGTGATGTTGAAAGTATTTATGCCTTAACACAATTTTCAAAAATTCTTGGAAGTACAGATTTTCAAGAAGGAAATACATTATCTACATTATCTTATAACATTCCTTCATTTTATTTGTTGAATCATGCTGTTGAAGATTTAAGTATTATTAAAGGTTTACTTTTAATAGGAACAAATCCACGTTTTGAAGCATCAATCCTTAATACATATTTACGTAAATATCAAGTACAAAAAGGATTATCATATGTTTCAATTGGGGCTGCTTCTGATTTAAAAATGAAAAATACTCAAGAAGGTAATAGTTTACGTTCTTTAATATTATTTATTTTGAACAAAATGTCAAACACGCAAAAGTTTGCTATTAAAGGAGATACTTTTATTTTTGTAGGGGCAGATAATTTCAAAAATAAAAATTCATTTGCATTACAAAATATTATACGTTTATTAGGAAAAAAAACTTTTGCAAAAACAAAGACAAAAGAACGTTTAGGAATTTTACACTCAAATACAACTAGTTTGGTATTTGCAAATTTGGGACTTAAACCTGGAGTACGTTCGGTGTTATACAATACTGATTTGAAGGATAAAGAAATTGGAACATTATTTGCTGTACAGCCACATAAAATTTCAAGTAAAAAATGAATTTCTGCAGCTCGTTATACAAATGTTGTAACATTTGCAACACATAATTCTAATAAAATTTCTTCTGATGTTGTTTTACCTTTAAAATCTTTATATGAAAAAGATGGATTATTATTTAATGTTGAAGGACGTTTACGAAAATTTTATAAAAGTGTTACTGCGCCAAAAAATGTTAATAGTATTGAAGCATTTGTAATGTTAGCATTAAAAGCGTATTCTTTTGAAACTAGTATTATTTTAAATAATTTTTGAAGTTTGTATGATGAAGTTCCTGTTGAACGTATTATTGAACAGTCAACAAAAACATTTGATTTTAATATCTATTCTTTTGAAGAAAATGCATACAATATAAAATTGTGTCCGTTTGTACCTTCAATTATGGATTTTTATATGTCAGATTTAATTACACAAAATTCAAAAGTAATGGGAGAATGTAATTTATTTTTAAATTCTCAGTCATCTTTTAAATAAGATGTTTCCTTAAAAATTTTTAGGGGAAAGGGCTTATAGTTTAATGGTTAGAACACGCCGCTCATAACGGTGGAGTTGTAGGTTCAAGTCCTACTAGGCCTAAAATCACAAAAATGGTAGTTGATTTATGTGATAATTAATAGAGTCCGTAATTAAACGAGCACCAAAAACATAATGTGCAAAAACTTTAATGTAATAAAAATATAATGTATCTTTTAATATTACTTTTACCACTTTTAAGTACAATTTTTTCTGGACTTTTTGGACGTTGATTAGGAGGACGTGGTGCAGCAAATTTAAGTACTTCACTTATCGTTACAACTTTTCTTATATCATGTTTTGCATTTTATGAAGTTGCATTTTTAAAAGCAACTTGTTTAATTGAATTAAACCCTTGAATTATTACTGAAACATATAATTTACATTGAGGATTCTTATTTGATACTTTAACTTGTGTAATGTTAATTGTAGTAACTTCTATTTCAAGTTTAGTACATTTATATTCAACAGAATATATGGGGGAAGACCCGCATTTAGCGCGATTTATGGCTTATTTATCTTTCTTTACTTTTTTCATGTTAATTTTAGTTACAGGAGATAATTTCCTTCAAATGTTTGTAGGTTGAGAGGGGGTAGGGCTTTGCTCATATCTTCTTATTAATTTTTGATTTGGAAGAATTCAAGCAAATAAAGCAGCTTTAAAAGCAATGATTGTTAATCGTATCGGGGATTTTGGGCTTGCTATCGCAATTTTTACAATTTATTCTTATTTTCAAACTTTAGATTATGGAGTTGTTTTTTCATTAGTACCTTTTTTTAAAGAAACCACATTAGCTTTTTTTAGTTTTGAAATTTCATTATTAGATTTTATAGGGTTCTTTTTATTTATTGGTGCAGTTGGGAAATCTGCGCAATTGGGGCTTCATACATGACTTCCTGATGCAATGGAAGGACCAACACCTGTATCTGCGTTGATTCATGCAGCTACCATGGTGACTGCAGGGGTTTTTTTACTTTGTAGAGTTTCAACAATATTGGAATTTGCTCCAAATATTTCTTTTTTTATTACTGTAGTTGGAGGAATGACTGCATTTTTAGCTGCAACTACAGGATTGTTACAAAATGATTTGAAACGTGTTATTGCATATTCTACTTGTAGTCAATTAGGTTACATGGTTTTTGCAGCTGGATTATCAAGTTATAGTGTTAGTGTATTTCATTTATCAAATCATGCATTTTTTAAAGCATTACTCTTTTTAGGTGCTGGATCTGTTATTCATGCAATGGGGGATGAACAAGATATGCGTAAAATGGGGGGATTAGTTAAAATTTTACCTTTAACATATTCTGCAATGGTTATCGGATCTTTAGCGCTTATGGGTTTTCCTTTTTTAACGGGATTTTATTCTAAAGATTTAATTTTAGAATTAGCTTATGGTAGTTTTACAGTTGAAGGTCGTTTTGTACATACTTTAGGTACTTTGGCTGCATTTTTTACTGCGTATTATTCAACACGTTTACTTTCATTAACTTTTTTACGTCCAGCAAACGGTAACAAATATTTTTATGAACATGCTCATGAAGCACCTTTTGCAATGAGTGCTCCTTTAGTAATACTTTCTGTAGGTAGTATTTTTATAGGATACTTGAGTAGAGATATGTTTGTAGGAATGGGGTCAGATTTCTGAGGGAATTCACTTTTTACTTTACCAACTAAAATGTATACTTTAGAATCTGAATGACTAGATGCTTCTGTAAAAATGATTCCTTTAATTTTCAGTTTTTCTGGAGCAGGGCTTGCGATTTTTCATTATTTGTTTTCATTTGAAACATTGATTGGGTTGAAAAAAACAAAAATTGGACGTTCTTTATATACATTTTTAAATAGAAAATGATTTTTTGATAAAGTATATAATGAGTATATTTCACAATCATTATTGAAAACAGCGTATCAACAAACATATCAAAATATGGATCGAGGATTATTAGAATTTTTAGGTCCTCAAGGAATTTCAACACAAGTATATTTATACACAAATAAAATTACTTCAATTTCTTTAGGATTTGTTTATCATTTCTTGTTCTTATTTTTAGGTGCAATAGCTATCTTCCTTTTTATCTTTGGATGATGAATGGTTGCTGTACCTTTTTTTGATATTAGCTTGTTATGTGTCATAATTCTCAGTTTGTTTTTTATTTCCTTATAAGGGAGATAAAAGGAAAGGTGGCCGAGTGGCTTAAGGCACCGGCTTGCTAAGCTGGCATACTGTCAAGGTATCATGGGTTCGAATCCCATCCTTTTCGTAATTTATAGACGAGGTAGTTTAGTGGTTATAACAGCGGAATCATAATCCGTTGGTCGAGGGTTCAAATCCCTCTCTCGTCAGCAAGAATAATGTATTACTTTACATCTTTTTTGATTTCAGCAATTTTTGGAGCATGCACATTAGTTATAGGAGTACAGAACCCTATACATTCAATCTTAATGTTAATCGTTGTGTTTATTTTGGGAAGCATTGTATTATTTATGTTACAATTAGAATATTTCGCATTACTTTTTTTAATGGTATATGTGGGAGCTATTGTAGTGCTTTTCCTTTTTATCGTAATGATGTTAGACTTAAAAATGATAAATGTTTCTGAGAGATTCAGAGACATATTCTCATATAAAAATATTGTATTGCCTTTCGTATTAGTAGAGTTTTTGTTGCTTTTTAGCGCAGATGCTATTGAAATCGGAAGTCTTTATTCAATAAATAATGAAGATTTAAACTTATTGTCTTTTTGCGAAAGTAATTTGTATGTTGATTATAGTAAATTATTACAAGAAACAGATCAATTACGAGCAATAGGAGGGGTTTTTTTTAGAGATTATAAAGTTGCAGTTATTTTAGGATCTTTACTTTTATTTGTATCAATGGTGGGTTCAATTGTTTTAACAATGGATCCTACTAAACAAAATACGTTAAAAGGACAAGATGCAAATATCCAGGCTTTACGAAACCCTGCTTTTATGGCCAATACATACCGCGCATAGTTTTTTTATGTTTTTTACGGTATGTGAAGGAGTATAGTTCAATCGGTAGAACGGTGGTCTTCAAAACCATAAGCTAAGGGTTCGAGTCCCTTTTCTCCTGATATACGTTTTAATGTCAGTATATAGCACACTATTACGAAATCCACTAGTTTCAACTATAAGCAACCATTTGGACGGGTATCCTAGTCCTATAAATTTAACGTACTTATGAGGGTTTGGATCTATCGCAGGAATGGCATTAGTAACACAAATTGTTACAGGAGTGTTATTGGCAATGCATTACGCGCCAGAGGTTCATTTAGCCTTTACAAGTGTCGAACATATTATGCGCGATGTGCGCGGAGGAGTAACATTGCGTTATATTCACGCAAATGGTGCCTCAATGTTTTTTATTGTAGTATATATTCATATGTTTAGAGGATTATACTACGGATCATATTTTCAACCACGAGCTAATTTATGATATTCAGGAATTATTATTTTCTTCTTAATGATGGCAACTGGATTCATGGGATATGTTCTTCCATGAGGACAAATGAGTTTTTGAGGGGCAACTGTGATTACTAACCTTTTCTCAGCAATTCCTGGAATTGGAAATTCAATCGTACAAATATTATGAGGGGGTTTTTCAGTAGATAATCCTACTTTAAATCGTTTCTTTAGCTTACATTATTTGTTACCTTTTGCTATTGCAGGTTTAGCAGGTTTACATTTAATTTTATTACATCAAAATGGTTCAAATAACCCATTAGGGATTTCTTCAGTAGTAGATAGAATTCCTTTCTATCCTTATTTTTACGTGAAAGATCTCTTCGGATTTTTAATTTTTGTTTTAATTTTTTCTTTATTTGTAGTATACGCACCAAATTACATGGGGCATCCAGATAATTATATCGAAGCAAATCCACTTGTAACTCCAGCACATATCGTACCTGAATGATATTTCTTACCTTTTTATGCAATTTTACGTACAGTACCTGATAAATTAGGAGGGGTTGTTTTAATGGTTTTAGCTATTTTTATTTTAGCACTTTTACCTGTATTAGATACTTCATCATTTAGAAGTAACTTTTTTAAACCATTAAATCTTTGACTTTTCTGATATTTTTTTGCAGATTCTGTAAGTTTAGGATGAATTGGACAAGAAATTGTTGAGTCACCTTTTATTGAAATGGGTATTTTTGTAACATTATCATACTTCTTATATTTCATCCCATTACTCCCACTTATAGGATTCTTAGAAAATGCTGTTATTAATACACAATTAAGACAAGCAGGGTTTATAAATCCTATCTACGAATTTGGACGTGTTGTATCAAAACACCCAGTTTATGGAACTGATCGTATTATTTTTCCTGATCCAACTCTAGTTTTTGGTAGAGTGGGAGAGGCTACTCTCTCAATTATGTATTACATTGACATGTTTCAAGTATGTTTTATCGTATTATATTTATTTTTTCTTGCAATTTTTTTTGAAAAAAGTGGATCATTTACCCGTTTTATAAATAAAATGGGTTTTATGTATTTTGGGCTTTTCTTATTATTAAAGGCACATACATATGTCGATACTTGAAAAGTTAATGATCGTTGTTATAATACAATTCGTCATTTTTTCTTTTGAGATGAAGAAGAAGCAAATTTAGGACATCCGTTCTTACATTTGTTTATGATTTATGCAGTAATTACAGTAGCTATATTTTTATATGGAATAGCCGATCGTTATTTTATTTCAAATAGTTATGAAATTGAGTATCCTATAATTATTTTCTTTATTTTGATAGGTTCTTTGTTTTTTATGTTATCAATGAATTTAGTTGATTTTGTTATAGCTATTGAAATTGTAACTTTAGCTTCATACGCTTTAACAGCTTTTGAACGTAAAAATCGTTTTAGTACTTATGCAGGTGCACAGTATTTTATTTTAGGAAGTGTTCCAAGTGGGTTAATGATTTTAGCAGTAGCATTAATATACAGAAGTTGAGGAACAATGGTATTTCATGATCTTCAATTACTTTTGATTGAACCTTCAGAAAAAGCACCACGTATGTTCCCTATGGGACGTGTTGCGAATGATTTTTGTTCTTCTATAGGTCTTGAGCATGATTCACGTTTTGATGAATTTTATAATAACATTGAAATGTATGAAGGGTATAGAGAAAGTTTTACAACTTCTGGAGGTTTAGAAGATTGAGAAGTAATTTATAATGTAAGTACTCCATATACTACAGCTACAATGATTGCATTTTTTTTACTTTTTGTAAATTTTCTTTTTAAAATTACTTCAGCACCTTTTCATTTTTGAGCTCCTAGTGTTTATGGAAAAGCGCCAATTGCTTCAGTAACATTTTTATCAATTTTTTTTAAAGCAATGGTTTTTTTTATGATGGCAAAATTATTATTTACTCTTTTTTATGTATTTAGTATTGTATCTGCGCCATTTTTAATATTCTGTAGCGTTCTTAGTGTTTTTTTTGGAATGATTGGAGCTTTTGCTGAAAAAGGTATAAAACGTTTTTTTGTGTATAGTTCAATGGGTCATGTAGGGTTTATGTTAGTTTCTTTAAGTCTTTCAAGTTTTCAAGGATTAACAGCTACTTTTCACTATTTACCTGTATATATTATAACATCATTTATTATGTGATTTACTTTGTTACATTTAGGTAAAGAGCATAATAATATTGTACATTTAAAAGTTTTAAAAAATAGTGATCCAATGTTAGCAATGATTTTCGCACTTTTGATTTTTTCAATGAGTGGAATTCCACCATTAGGAGGATTTTTTGTTAAATTAGATGTACTTGCAGCATTAATAGATAGTTCAAGATTTTATACAAATTACATTTTGTTTTTCTTTACTGTAGCAAGTTTTTTTTATTATTTGCGTCTTGTGAAAATTATTTTCTTTGATGAAGAAAAAGGGTATTCAAAACCAGTGGCAAAAAATGAAGAACGTTTAAAAATTATTTCAGTTCTTTTTTTAGTACTTCTTTTTTATTTATTTATAGTACAAAAACCACTATTGATGATGCAAGCAAAGGCATTAATGGTTCTTTTACATTAAATTAAAAGTAAATTAGAGCTTTTCTTTTTCCTTCTTCAAAGGGGCTTATAACTCAGTTGGTTAGAGTGTACGCTTGATAAGCGTAAGGTCAGTAGTTCGAGTCTACTTAGGCCCATTTTTCAATTCGCGCGACTGGATAACATAAATGGTTAATGTGGACGATTGCAAATCGTTTAAAGGCAGTTCGATTCTGCCTCTAGTCTGAGAGGGGGTATAGTTTAGTTGGTAGAACAAATGCTTTGCAAGCATTGGGTCATCGGTTCGAGTCCGATTATCTCCAAACAATAAATGAAATATATATTTCTTAAAGATATGCGCCGACGTATGCTTTTTGATTCTTTTGAAAAACGTAAAGTTTTTTTAAAATCTTTAGTAGAAGATTTACGTTTATCAAAATCGTTGAGAGTTTATGCATACAAAGAGCTTTTACAATTGCCAAAAGATTCTTCATTAACACGAATCCGTAATCGATGTGTTTTAACAAACCGTCCACGAGCTGTTTATAAAAAATTTGGGCTTTCTCGCCTAATGTTTCGAAAATATGTTTGACAAGGTAAACTTATTGGAGTAAAAAACGCAAGTTGATAAAATTTTAAAATGAACGATTTTTTAAGTGATATGTTAATTAGAATAAAAAATGGGCAAAGAGCGGGCTCAGATGCAGTTGTTTTGCATCCTGCAATGCCGCGATACTGTGCGGAAGTTTTGGAAGTATTATATAAAGAAGGGTATCTTTCTGGATTTAAAGAATATTATGATTCAAAAATAAATATGAAACGAATCAAAGTATATCTAAAATATAATGCGAATGGGGCACCTGCTATACAGAATGTTTTTAGAGTTTCTACTCCAGGACGTCGAACATATCTTTCAACTAAAGTTTTGTGAAAACCTAAAACCACAGCAGGTGTTTTTTTACTTTCAACACCTAAAGGGATTATGGTTGATAGAGATGCTCGTTTGCTTAATCTTGGAGGGGAACTTCTATGTGGAATTTATTAAAAAATTTGCGTAACAAATGTTATCATTAAATATACCAAAGGAAGTAAAGATCGCTTGAGGTCCCAAATTTTTAAAAGTTGAAGGTCCTTTAGGAAGCGTTATAAAAAAGAAAGAAGGGTTTTCTCTTGCATTAAAAGATTCTATGTTATATTTATGATCTGAATCTGATTCTACAAAAGAAAATGCGTATTTAGCTTGAATACGTGCTCTTATTAATGGAGTACATAAAGGGTTTACTCAAAAAATGAAATTGATTGGTGTAGGGTATCGTGCATCAGTTAAAGAAAATAAACTTTATGTTAAAGCTGGATATTCTCATGAAGTTTTTTATGAAATTCCTAAAGAGGTTAAAGTAGTATGTTCAAAATCAAAAGGAACTATTCTTTTGATAAAAGGTAAAGAGTTGCCTTTGGTTAAACAAATATCTGCAGATGTTCGCGCATTAAGAAAACCTGATGCTTATAAAGGTAAAGGGATTCATTATTATGGGGAAACTTTACGTTTGAAAAAAGGTAAACGCGAAGGGAAATAACTAAACGAGATTAAAAATGATAGAAAAAAATACATATAAACCTCGATATAAAATAGCTTTTCAATCAAAAAATAAAATATGACCATATAAAAATTCACGTTTACGTCGTTTTTTTAATATAAGAGGTCGTAAACTTATCCGTAGAGGACTTTTTAAACGCTATTTCCTCGTTTTTAATAATATGAAATGAACAATTGCGCGACGTTATATACGCCCATATGCACGTCGTCGTGGAGCGGCTAAGCGCCAATATCGTGAAGTATTTTATGCCAAACAACGTTTAAGAGTTTTTTATGGAAAGGTTAGTGAAACTTCTTTCCGTAAATTTTTTAAAAATTATTCTGGAAATATAAATACTAGAAATGGTGCATTTTTTGCAGCCTTAGAACGACGTTTAGATATGGTAGTTTTCCGTATGCGTTTTTTACCTACGATTTATGCATGTAATCAATTTGTACATCATCAAGGAGTATTAGTAAATGGAAAATTAGAAAATTCTGCGAATTCATTAGTTCGCCCAGGAGATGTTATTTCTATTAATAGAAAATATTGACGTGCATTTGCATTTCATATGTTAGAACGTATTTATTGACGTTCACATGGGAAATTCATTTGAAGACGTCGACAAAAAAATCTTTTGCGAAAAAAAAGTTTTTGAATTATGCGTACAACGTATTTCAAAAAAGGAAATATTTCGTTATTGAAAAAAATTAACGAAGTTTCGAGATATATCCCTAAAATGACACGTAAATTTCGTCTCTTTTTCAAAGCTTTTTTACATAAAATTGCAATTGCAAGAGCGTCGCTTTTGTTGCAAGATATACCATCACGAAAAAAAACTTTAGATGCTTTAGATCATTTAGAAGCACGTACGATGTTGTTAAAAAAACAGTATAAACTTATGTTAAACACTTTTGCACGTATTCATGGAAAATCTGCTAAGAAAAAATGAAAAATGCGTGTTTGACGTTGACGTAATTATTATGTAAACTTTTTAAAAATTTTTAGTAAAATTATTTATGTATATAAAAGTTTAAGTTTCTTTTTTTTACGCGCTAAAATTGAAGAATTAAATTTTTATGGAATTGTTTTAAATAATGATGAAACTGCTAAAATCAAATTAGGAGAATTTTTAACTGAAAAAAAATCTTTATTACAATTACGATATGCATTATGAGCTAAAAAGTTAGAAAGTGTACAAAATTCAGTAATCCAACGCCGTATTAATAGATATGCAACTAAAATGATGTATAATATTAATGCTGTTACAGGTAAGAAAACTTTACGAAAATCTGCTTTAGTTTATTTTTTAACTTTTAAACGTTTTAAAAAAGAACGAAAATTATTAACAAATCGTTTACGTCCAGTACATTGATATGTTCCTTCATATATTCATTTTGATTTTGAAACTTTACGTGCTGTTTACATGTATAATCCACGTCCAGATGAAGTTACATATTCTTTTAAATGTTCTATTAGTAAAATACACTCTTTCTATAAATCTAGAGGATTGTAATAAAAATTTAAACAACCTAATTTTGCTGATATTGTTTTTGAAGACGAAATTCGGTATGAAAAGGTTATTTGCAAATGCAAGTAATTAATTTGTACCACGCTATATACTTACTTTTTAGGGTATATAGTGAAATCTTTTTTTTCCCTTATTTTATTTAAATGTTAGTAGTAGCAGCTAAATTAATCGGAGCCGGATTGGCAACAATTACTCTCGCAGGAGCAGGGGTAGGGATCGGGAACATCTTCAGTTCACTCTTAATTGCAGTTTCTCGTAATCCTAACGAAAAAGACGAACTCTTCCGTTTGGCAATTTTCGGATTTGCCTTAACAGAAGCGATTGCGCTTTTTGCTCTTATGATGGCGTTCTTGATCCTCTTTACTTTCTAGTAAAAGGAACAAAAACAAATTACTTCTTTTGAAATATGAGATCTTTACCAGTAAATTTATTTCTTTATTTTTTGATCTTTTAAGAATAAATGAGAAAAACAGGGGGTAAAACACCTTAAAAAGCATAGGATATAGAAAGTTTCTCATAAAAGGGCGTAAAAACTACTTCACTAGAACTCTTCTCGAACTCTAACGTTTTAAATGTAAGTGAAAAGAGAAATGCACGGAATACGCCGTAAGGAAGACTATACAATAAGTATAAAACAATTTAGCAGGATGGAGTAATTGGTAGCTCAACGGGCTCATTATCCGTAGGCGAAGGTTCGAATCCTTCTTCTGCTAAAAATAGGGTGATTAGTTTAATTGGTAGAGCGTTTCGTTTACACCGAAACAGTTAATGGTTCGAGTCCATTATTGCCCAAATCAAAAATGTTTAATATAGGAACATTATATAATATTTTTTTAAGCCTTTTAGGTATAAGCACATTCATTTTTTTCGGAAGTCTTTATTTAAAAATAAGCAAAGACAAAGAAATAATATACAAAGCGATTTATTTTATGGCAAGTTTTATTTTGACTTATTTTTATTTATGAGTTAATTATGAGAAAGCCGCACTTTTTCTTTTTATTGGATTGGAAAATGTGATAATCTTAAAAGATCCTCAAGATTTAGTAACATTTGTTTTTGAGATGTCTTTTTTTGTATGTACACTTTTAGTTATAAATGTATTTTGGGTTTATCTTTATACATATTTTCAAAATAATCTTGCAAATAATACGACGATATATATGCGTTTTGGAGTTTTTAATTTAATGTACTATACAGTTATTGCAACAACTTTTGCTTTTTCAGACTTATTTTTTTCATCTTGAGAGGCATTCGCAACTAAATCAAACAAAGTATTATTAGATTTTCAGCCAGATTTTTATAATATAATTCTAAAC
>SEBM01000463.1 GCA_004296145.1 Flavobacterium sp. | reverse complement strand
CTCCTCGAGCTTGTGTTGGAGACGTTGCAGCTCGGCATCCTTATCATCGACGAGGAGCTGTATCGGATTGCCGGAGTCCATGGACTGTCTCCAAAACCACCACCGGTATTGTTGGCGTCCCAGGCCAAAATTTGCGCCCCGGCATTTACAGAAAATCCAATTGCGCAGGCAAAAAACAGAATTAACGATATTGAAAAATATGACACTATTTAGTGAATAATATTCAAAACAGTCTATATCTTTGCATAAAAACTAAACTTAATGGAAAAAATATTCGATAACACGCAAGTTGCATTTTCACTTAAAGGTGATACTGAACTGGACAGAGCTTATTTTCTTTTTAAAATGATTGATAGTGAGCCTTTAGTTCGAATTGGAACTGCTGTAACTAATTTTGCAATTAAAGCACACCTTCCGGTAGAAGGATTAATTCGCGCGACCGTTTTCGATCACTTTTGTGGTGGTATAAACGAGAACGACTGTCTTACTGTAGTAGATAAAATGTTTACTAAAGGTGTTTCATCTGTTTTGGATTATTCTGTTGAAGGAAAAGAAGAAGAGGAGCAGTTTGATGCTGCATTAGAAATGACCCTAAGGACTGTAGAATTTGCTAAAGAACGTCTTGCAATTCCGTTTGCAGTATTTAAACCAACAGGTTTGGGGCGTTTTGAATTGTACGAGAAGTTAGGAGAAAAACAAACTTTATCTCCTGCAGAACAAGCAGAGTGGGACAGAGTAGTGGCCCGCTTTGATAAAATCTGTAGTGAAGCTCACAAAAAAGATGTTGCTTTATTAATTGATGGTGAAGAAAGCTGGATGCAGGATGCTGCTGATGATTTAGTTACCGAAATGATGCGTAAGTACAATAAAGAAAAAGCAATCGTTTTTAATACATTACAAATGTATCGTTGGGATCGCTTGGATTATTTGAAAAAACTTCATGAAATTGCCAAAGCAGAAGGATTTTTTATCGGAATGAAATTGGTTCGTGGAGCTTATATGGAAAAAGAAAACAAAAGAGCGGAAGAAAAAGGATATGTTTCTCCAATTTGTGTTTCTAAAGAAGCTACAGATATTAACTATGATTCTGCTGTACAATATATGCTGGATCATATTGATACAATGGCAATTTTTGCAGGAACTCATAATGAAGCTAGTTCATACAGACTAATGGAAATGATGCAGGAAAAAGGCATCGCAAAAAATGACAATAGAATCTGGTTTGGACAGTTATACGGAATGAGTGATAATATTAGTTACAACTTAGCCGAAAATGGTTATAATGTTGCTAAATATTTACCGTTTGGACCTGTTAAAGATGTTATGCCGTACTTAATTCGTCGTGCAGAAGAAAATACTTCTGTTGCCGGACAAACAAGCCGCGAATTATCTATGATTAAAGCAGAACGTAAGAGAAGAAAAGGAAAATAATTTTTTAGTTTTCAGTCTCGGTTTATAGTTTACAGATAAAAAAAGCTCCAATCTTTGTGATTGGAGCTTTTTAATTTATATCAAAAATCAAGTTTAATTAAGAGTTACTAAA
Source organism: Flavobacterium sp. (assembly GCA_004296145.1). Lineage (GTDB taxonomy): Bacteria > Bacteroidota > Bacteroidia > Flavobacteriales > Flavobacteriaceae > Flavobacterium. The sequence continues at coordinate 1,934 of SEBM01000463.1, read as the reverse complement.
CTGAAGATTACTAAGGTTTTTATAAATACCGTTTTCCAGATTTATCAGTTCCTGATGTGTTCCTTCTTCTGTAATTTTCCCGTTGTCTAAAACCAAAATTTTGTCAGCATTTCTGATAGTTGACAGACGGTGTGCAATAATAATACTTGTTCTTCCTTCCATTAAAACTTCTAATGCTTCCTGAACTAGTTTTTCGCTCTCGCTGTCTAATGAAGATGTAGCTTCATCTAATATCAGGATACTAGGGTTTTTAAGCAATGCTCTTGCAATAGCGATACGCTGACGTTGTCCGCCTGATAGTTTTACACCGCGTTCTCCTACGAGTGTTTCGAATTTCTCAGGAAAACCATCTACGAAATTAAAAGCATTTGCTTGTTTGGCAGCTTTAATAATTTCTTCTTCGGTTGCATCCGGTTTTCCGTAAGCGATATTTTCCCTGATAGTTCCTCCAAACAAAATTACATCTTGCGGAACAATACTCATATTACCACGAAGATCTTCTAAATCGTATTCATAAATATTTTTCCCGTCAACAGTGATTTCTCCTGATGTTATATCATAAAAACGCAGCAACAATGACGAAATAGTAGATTTTCCCGCTCCGCTTGGCCCGACAATGGCAATTTTCTGACCAAATCCGGCAGTAAAATTCACATCTTTAAGAACTTCAATTTCTTTTCTTGAAGGATAACTAAAAGCTACATTTCTGAATGCAACATTTCCTTTTATTTTTTCTATAGGTGTTGTTTTTGCAGTTCCCTTAATATCTTCGGGAGCTTCTTCTAATAATTCAAAAACACGTTCTGTAGCGCCAACAGCTTTTTGAATCTGAGCATACATTTCGGCTATTCCTCCAAATGAAGCACCAATAAAAGTGGTATAAAGCACAAAAGAAATTAAATCTCCAACGCCTTCAACTTCTCCTTTAATTGTTAAGGTAATTCCGTACCAAACTACGGCAACCACGCATCCAAAAAGACAAAGAATAATAAATGAAGCAAAATAGCCTCTGTATTGACCGCCTTTGATGGCAATCTTTACAATTTCTTTAATCTTGTTTTTATATCGCTGAATCTCGTACCATTCATTAGCAAATGCTTTTACATTACTTATTCCCTGTAATGTTTCTTCAACAATAACCTGGCTTTCAGCTACTTTATCTTGTGTTTTTTTTCCGTATTTACGAATAAATCTTCCAAATATAACGGCGGCAACGGCTACAACCGGAACGATTGCCAACATCATAAGGGTTAATTTTGGACTAATATTTCCCAGAATAACAAAACCTCCAATAATTAAGATAAACTGACGTAAGAACTCTGCTATTGTCGTTGTAAAAGTATCCTGCAATTGCGAAATGTCTGCACTGATACGGCTATTTAGTTCTCCCACACGTTTTTGAGAATAAAATGACATTGGCAGCTTTACCAGATTTTCATACAAAGCAAAACGGATATTAGATAATGAATTTTCAGTGAAATTTACAAAAAGTGAAATCCTGAAAAAAGAGAAAACGGCTTGCAACATCAATATAACAATAAGTGCAACGGCAATTTCGTTGGCCCTGTCGAGATTTTTGTTGGTAACACAATCTACCAACATTCCCATTAATTTTGGAAAGGCTAGGGCAGTGGCGCTTGTTAATAATAAAAAGAGTAAGCCCAGAAAAAATTTCCATTTATGATTTTTTCCATATTTAAAAAATCGAAGTGCTTTTTGAAGTGAATTTGAGTCTAATTTGGCTTTCGGCAAATCATTTTCCTGATATCTTGGCATGTGTATTTTACATTTAAGGTTTACAAATGTATGACTATAGCGTATTACTACAAAGAAATTTTCCCGATTAGGTTTTGAGATTAGTATTTTTAACTAAAATTAAGAAATCGAAGACTTTTTATATTTTTTAAAATACTGAAAAATAAGCTCCTAAATAA
>SEBM01000027.1 GCA_004296145.1 Flavobacterium sp. | reverse complement strand
CTTCCAATCCCTGCTTAACCAGAACTGCCAATCTTTCTTCATCTTCAATTACCAGGATATTCATTCTTGCAACTTATAACTTTTTACTAAAATACGACCATTTGTGGTGAAAATGCAGATTCATAGTAATGAAATCACGTTTCAGCTAATTTTCAAGTCAATTTTCAATTTGCATCATTTAGATATACAATGAATAAAGTGGCATCCAAATTATTCATTTACAACAGAATATCAAACGATAATGTTTTGGGTTATCTTTTTAATAAAAACATTTGTTTAATCTTTAGTTAAAAAGAAGTTGTAAATGATTAAGAATAAAAGGCGTATTTAGATATTATACTTCTTGTTTCTTTTTTTAAGAATTTTTGTATAATATTGCCATAATTAAACCAATTAGAATTGAAAAAATTCACAAATTACAAACAGGCTGATTATAAAGATTGTGGACCGACATGTTTAAAGATAATCGCAAAACATTACGGTAAAACGATTCATATTCAGGAGTTGAGAGACAGCAGCGAAACAACTCGTGAAGGAAGTAATTTGCTTTTTCTGAGCGATGCCGCTGAGAAAATTGGTTTTAGAACTTTAGGTGTTAAATTAAGTTTAGAAAGACTCGAAGAAGCGCCATTACCATGCATTCTGCATTGGAACAAAAACCATTATGTTGTTCTTTATAAAATAAAAAAAGGGACCTATTATGTTTCAGACCCGGCTTTTGGTTTAATTGAATATAACAAAGAAGATTTTATCAAATTCTGGATTGGCAATAATGCCGACGAATCGACCCAGGAAGGAATTGCACTGCTGCTTGAAGCAACTCCAAAATTCTTTCAGACAGATTTTGACAAAGAAGATAATAAAGGTATCGGCTTTGGACTGTTGGCGCAATACGTACTTCGCTACAGATCATTTTTGATTCAGTTGAGTATAGGATTATTAGCGAGCAGTTTATTACAGCTTATTTTTCCCTTTCTGACCCAGAGTATTGTTGATATTGGGATACAAAACCAAAATATCAATTTTATCTACCTGATCCTTTTTGCGCAATTATTTCTTTTTGCCGGAAGAACAGGCCTGGAACTTATCAGGAGCTGGATCTTACTCCATCTTTCCACAAGAATTAATATTTCGCTTATCTCTGATTTCTTTATTAAATTAATGAACCTTCCAATCTCCTTTTTTGATGTCAGGATGACCGGAGATATTATGCAGCGTATTAATGACCATCGCAGGATCGAGCGGATTTTGACCACTTCATCCTTAAATGTTTTGTTCTCGGTGATCAATATGTTTGTTATGGGAGGTGTGCTGGCTTATTTTAACCTGAAAATATTTCTGGTGTTTTTTGCAGGAAGCATCTTTTATTTTGGATGGATCACCCTGTTTCTTAAAAGAAGGGAAGTTTTGGATTACAAACGTTTTGCGGAGGTCTCTCAGGAGCAAAGCAAAGTAATGGAACTTATTAATGGAATGCAGGAAATAAAACTGCACAATGCCGAAAAGCAAAAACGCTGGGGTTGGGAATATGTACAGGCAAGATTGTTCCGTGTTTCTATAAAAGGATTAGTTTTGGAACAAACCCAAACCATAGGTTCTTCCGTAATTAATGAACTAAAGAACATTTTTATCATATTCCTTTCTGCAAAACTGGTTATCGACGGTTCCATTACACTGGGTATGATGCTGGCGATAAGTTCAATTGTGGGAAGTCTGAACGGACCCATTACACAGCTTATCGAATTTGTGCGCGAACTTCAGGATGCGAAAATTTCATTGGCAAGATTGTCTGAAATTCATGAGAAAGAAGATGAAACACAGCAGGAAGTGCATCAGACCGCAGATATTCCTTTTGATTCCGATATTGAGGTAAAAAACCTTTCTTTCCGGTATTTAGGATCTGATATCCCGGTATTGGATGATCTGAACCTGATAATTCCAGCCAATAAAATTACGGCAATAGTTGGCGTTAGCGGAAGCGGAAAAACAACTTTAATGAAATTACTGCTCAAGTTTTATGAACCCGAAAAAGGGGAAATCAATATAGCCAATACCCAATTAAAAAACGTTTCGCAAAAAGCCTGGCGCGCCAATATTGGGGCTGTTATGCAAGAAGGTTTTATCTTTAGCGATACCATTGCCAATAATATTGCTATCGGGGTTGATAAAATTGATAAGGAGCGTTTGGTTTATGCCTGCGATGTTGCCAATATAAAAGAATATATAAGTGGTTTGCCATTAGGATATAACACAAAAATAGGTTCTGAAGGTACCGGAATGAGTACCGGCCAAAAGCAAAGGTTACTAATTGCAAGGGCTGTTTATAAAAATCCTGAAGTTTTGTTTTTTGATGAAGCGACTTCTGCTTTAGATGCCAATAATGAAAAAGAGATCATGCGAAAACTGTCTATTTTTTTTAAAGAAAAAACAGTTGTTGTCATTGCTCATCGATTAAGTACGGTAATGAATGCAGACCAGATCGTGGTTTTGGACAAAGGAAAAATCATCGAGATAGGAAGCCATTCGGCATTGGTGGAGCAAAAAGGGAATTATTTTGAATTGGTTCGCAATCAATTGCAATTAGGAAATTAATCATGGCAGAAGATACAACGACATTTGAGTTAAGAAGCGAGGAAGTTCAGGATATCCTCACCAAAGTACCACACTGGATGATACGCTGGGGGACCGTTTTGATATTCACGATTTTGGTGATGCTTTTTTTTGTTTCCTGGTTTATAAAATATCCGGACGTGGTCAATACAGAAATTGTAATTACTACTAATATTCCGCCTGAGAAAATAGTTTCTAAAACATCAGGGCGTATTGAAGCCATATTGGTGAAGGATAAATCAATAATACAAAAAAATACCACCCTTGCCATTATTGAAAATACAGCCAATTATCAGGATGTTTTTTTATTGAAGGGAATCGTTGAGGGTTATAATGTAAATGACCCCAAGAAGGAATTTCCTTTTTCATTATTAAAAAACTCACAATTAGGTGAAATCGAAAGCGCTTACGCTGTTTTTCAAAAAGACTATCAGGCACAAAAACTAAATGAAGACCTACAGCCCTATGAAGTGGAGAGCAGGGCACAAAGTTCTGAAAATATCCAGATAAAAGAACGTTTGGAAATCCTTCAGCAGCAAAAAGTAATTAACGAGAGTGAGTTGCAGCTACAAAAAAACGAAGTGGCCCGTTTTGAAACCTTGTTCAACAAAGGAATTGTTTCGACCCAGGAGATGGAAACCAAAAAACTGAGTTACCTTCAGGCGCAGAAGAATTATAAGAATCTCTTGTCTTCGATTTCGCAATTAAGGTCCTCTCTTATAGATAACACAAAATCGAGTCAGAGTTCGCACATAAACAGTACCAAAGAAGAGGTAAATCTTGGCAGGAACATGGCGCAATCTTTTTATCAGCTCAAAAAAGTGATCAAGGACTGGGAACTGAATTATACCTTAAAATCATCGGTTAGCGGGGTGGTTACTTTTCTGCAGGTTTGGACAGAAAACCAGACGATAAACTCAGGTGATAATGTTTTTTCCATTATTCCGGATTCCAGAAATGGATTTGTTGGGAAAGTAAAAGCTCCGGCACTGAATTCAGGAAAGATAAAAGTAGGACAGAGGGTAAATATAAGACTTTCAAACTTTCCGGACAGGGAATTTGGTGTGTTGTATGGTAAGATCCGCAATATTTCATTGGTTCCGGACAAAGACGGAAATTTATTATTGGATGTTGCATTACCAAACGGATTGCAGACGTCGTATAAAAAGCAAATTATTTTCCAACAGGAAATGAAAGGAAGCGCCGAGATTGTTACCGAAGATTTGCGATTGCTCGAAAGAATCCTGTATCAGTTTAAGAGTATTTTTGAACAGGTTTAGATTAAAACTAAAGTTTCTATTAAAAGATAAAAGTGAAATATTTGACGCCTTTAAAATTTGCTATAATTGCATCAGTTCTTTCTTATTTGGTTTTGAATTCAATTGTAGTTTATAAAACATATCATCACAAAACAGTACTATCAAAATTTGATCTCAACCATGATGGTTTTTTTACTAAAAATGAAATGACCAAACAACAACAGATAGCATTTAAAAGAGTTGTAAATGACTCTGGAAGGAATTTGGCTCCCATTACCTTAATTCCGGTAGCATGCTTTTTTGGTTTTTTAATTTATTTTACAATAAAATTATTCAACCGCTACGGAATGACAAATGATAATGTTGTTGAATTAGTAAGGGTTCTTTTCCTGAGGTAAAGGTTTTGATTTTACATCTTCAAATAAAAATCCTTAGTAAGTTCGATATATTCAGGTGTATAATTGTGTCTTTCGATTTCGATAATTAATTCATCGATTTCGATTTTCGAAGTTTCATTTCTGCTAAAAGCAAGTAAACTGCGTTTGATGGGAGACGACGAAGTTCCTTTAACGTGCGTAATCTTAATTGGATACAACTCTGATTCTTTCGCCAAAGCGATAAAATTTTCTTCTTCTTTATAAGGAAGTATTAGAGCAAAAATTCCGTTTTCTGAAAGTAATAAATCAGCAGCTTCTACTAATTCTTCAAAAGGCATAGCGTCCTGAAAACGTGCTAAATCACGCTGCTCATTTTCGGTTTTATAATCTTCAGCATAAAATGGCGGATTCGAAACAATCAGATCATATTCGTCTTCCGGCTCTTCAATAAATTCATCTAAACCTGCATGAAAACAAAATAAGCGATCACCCCAAGGTGAATTTTCAAAATTTTCTACCGCCTGTTCATAAGCATCTTCATCAATTTCTAAAGCATCAATTTGTTCTGCGCCAGAACGCTGAGCTAACATCAAAGCGATAATTCCCGTCCCCGCACCAATATCCAAAACACTAAACGGATTATGATTTACAGGAGCCCAAGAGCCTAGTAAAACGCCATCGGTTCCGACTTTCATTGCGGTTTTGTCTTGATTTATAGAGAATTGCTTGAATGTAAACATAGTGTAGTAATCCCAAATTTTTGTGATGCAAAAATAAGATTAAAATAGATTAACCGCAAAGAGCACAAAGGAAAAACGCAAAGTTCGCCAAGATTTATTGCCAAAGCTTTGCGAACTTTGCGTAATCTTTGTTTTTTCTTTGCGGTTAAATTTATGTATTATAATTAAAGAACAAGAAATCTTCCTGAGTTAGAAACTAGATTTTCTATTCAGCTTTAGAATTTGGAATTTAAAAATTTGGAATTTTAATTAAAGGTACATCTCAACCAATCCTTCCGGCAGGTTCATAATGACTTTTTTATTTTCGCGGTCGATTTTTACCAAAAATTGGTCAATCATTGGAATCAACATTTCGACTTCGCCATTTAAAACTTCAAAAAGAGGTTGTGCAGTAGTGTCGTTTACGGCTGCGATTTTACCGAAAACACCTAAACGCTGATCTTCAATTTCGAAACCAATAACTTCGTGAAAATAAAATTTGTTACCAGAAAGTTTTGGTAACATAGAAAGTGGAAGGTAAATACCATTTCCAAGAAGCGCTTCGGCATCTTCTTCGGTATTTACATCTTCAAAACGGATTCTAAGAAAATCGTTTTTGTGTAATGAACTTGTTTCAATAAAAAAAGGAACCAGGTGTTTGTTGCATTCAACAAACACTGATTCCAGATTTTCGTATAACTCAGGTTCGTCTGTGTCTAAATAAGCCAGAACTTCACCTTTGAAACTAAATTTTTTAGCGATTTTACCTAAATAAAAACATTCTTCTTTACGCATTATCGCCAGCTAAAATTATGCTTCAGTTGTTTCGTTATTTTCTTCAGCAGCAGGAGCTTCTTCAGTAGATTCTTCTACTTCAGCAACTTCTTCTGTAGCAGAAGCAGCAGCGATAGCATCAGCTTCAGCCTGAGCTGCAGCAGCTAAACGTTTAGCGTTAACTTCTTGTTCTGCTTTTAATGCTTTAGCTTTAACATCAGCTTGTGCTTTAGTTAAACCTTCTTTTTTAGCATCAACTTTACCAGCTTTAGCTTCTAACCAAGCAGCTAATTTAGCATCAGCTTGTTCTTGAGTCAAAGCACCTTTACGAATACCTCCATCAAGGTGGTGTTTCAATAAAGCACCTTTGTAAGAAAGGATAGCTCTTGCAGTATCAGTTGGTTGTGCACCATTGTGTAACCATTTAACTGCACTGTCAAGGTTTAATTCAACAGTTGCCGGATTTGTGTTTGGATTGTAAGTACCGATTTTCTCTAAGTATTTACCATCTCTTTTTGAGCGTGCATCTGCAGCTACAACCCAGTAAAAAGGTTTTCCTTTTTTACCGTGTCTTTGTAATCTAATTTTTACTGACATAATCGTATGATTAAATTTTGAGGTACTCGACCTCTGTTAATTAAGGGCGCAAAGATATAATTTTTTTCTGAATAGTGCGTTCAAATTTATATTAAAAAGAAGAAGTTGGCTTTTGGTCTTAAAAATATCTTTTTTGGAACCAAAAGATTCATTTTTTTTTCTCCTAAATATGATACTTTTGCCTAAATTTTTGTTTTAAATACCACATTTATGAAAAGATGGATGTTTTTATTGCCATTTATTTTGTTACTAGCCTCTTGCACAGACGATGTAAAATTTAATAATCCGGCATTTCAAACCTTAAAAGATAATGTTTTTTGGAGAGCTCAAAACTACACTGGTTATGTTGACGGAAATGGGAATATGATTTTAGAGGGCTCTTTAGGATACGAAAAAATAACTTTAATAACAAAAACCACCGCTGTTGGTAGTTATATTTTAGGAGCTGATGATATTTCGACAGGATCTTATACAAATGATTTGCCGGCACAGGAAAAGGAATTTTCGACGGGAACAAATAAAGGAAATGGCCAGATTACAATTACGGAGTATAACAAAGAAACGAATACAATTTCGGGTACATTCAAATTTACTGCCGTAAATATGGATGAAAGTGATACAGAAAGCCCAAAAATGAACTTTACTGAAGGTGTTTTTTATAAAGTGCCAATTGCTCCGATACTTATATATTAAGTTTTTCTTTATTTTGATGCGTTATAATGATATATGATTTTTAAAATCAAAATAAAAACATAAATAAGCTAATATATAGTAGATTAGAGAAAAATAAGATTACATTTGTGAGATTATTATAAATAAGTACATATGAACATTTTTGTTGGAAGCCTTCCATTCAGTATTGAGGAAGCAGATTTAAGAGAGTCTTTCGAGGCTTACGGAGCAGTAGATTCAGTTAAAATTATCACAGATAAATTTACTGGAAGAAGCAAAGGTTTTGGCTTTGTTGAGATGCCAAACGATGCTGAAGCTCAAAAAGCAATTGATGAATTGAACGGAGCTACTGTTCAAGGTCGTGCAATTGTGGTTAATAAATCTGAACCAAAACCTGAAGGTGAAAGAAGAAGCTTCAATAACAACCGTGGTGGAAATGACCGCGGAGGTTACGGAAACAACCGTGGTGGAAATGACCGTGGTGGTAGAGGAGGATATTAATATTTTTTTCTAAATATACAAAAGGGATCAATTTACATTGATCCCTTTTTTTTGTTTTATTTGTTTCAAGTCTCAGGTTTCACGTTCTAAAAACCTGAAACTTGAAACCTGAAACAAAAATTAACTAATTATACATTCGCAGCTAACCAGTCACCAACTTCTTTAGTGCCGTATGCTTTGCCTCCATCAGCTAAATCCTCAGTAACTATTCCAGCTTCTAAAGCCTTGTTTACCGCATCTCTCATTGCTTTTCCTTCTTCCATCAATCCAAAGTTTTCGAACATCATAGCAGCAGATAAAATAGTAGCCATTGGGTTAGCGATGTTTAATCCGGTAGCTTGTGGATAAGAACCGTGAATAGGTTCAAACAAAGATACTTCAGCTCCCATAGAGGCAGATGGCATTAATCCCATTGAACCAGAAATTACAGAAGCTTCGTCTGTTAAAATATCTCCAAATAAATTTTCAGTAATTAATACATCGTAAGAGTTTGGCCATTGTACCAAACGCATTGCAACCGCATCAACAAATTCGTAGCTCACTTCAACTTCAGGATAATCTTTTTCCATTGCCTGAACCGTTTCTCTCCATAAACGTGAAGTTTCTAAAACGTTAGCTTTGTCAACGCAGCATAATTTTTTGCTTCTTGTCATTGCTAATTCGAATCCTTTTTTAGCCAAACGCTGTACTTCAGCTCTTGTATAAACACAGTTGTCAAAAGCAGTGTCTCCGTTATCTTTTCTTCCTTTTTCTCCGAAATAAATTCCGCCAGTAAGTTCTCTTAAGAAAACTAAATCAGTTCCTTCGATTCTTTCTCTTTTTAATGGAGATTTATCTAATAATGACGGGAATGTAAAAGTTGGTCTTACGTTTGCGAACAAACCTAATGCTTTACGCATTTTTAACAAACCTTGTTCTGGTCTTACAGGTGCAGAAGGATCGTTATCGTATTTAGGGTGGCCAATCGCTCCAAAAAGAACGGCATCAGCATTTTTACAAACTTCGTGTGTTGAATCTGGGTAAGGTTCACCAACTGCATCAATTGCAGCAGCACCAGTTAAAGCTGGTTTCCAAGTGATTTCGTGATTGAATTTTTTTGCAATAGCATCAGATACTTTTACAGCTTCATTTATTACTTCTGGTCCGATTCCGTCACCAGCTAAAAGGGCTATGTTTAATTTCATTATTTTTATTTTAAGGTTCTAAGGTTCTGAGTTGCTAAGCTTCTAAGTTTTTTTCTTAGCGGTTATTTTTTTAAGCTTCTGAGCTACTAAGTTGCTAAGCTACTAAATTCAATTCTTAGAACCTTAGTAGCTTAGCATCTTAGGTAACTATATTCAACATTTTCTGTGTCGCAATTATTGCGGCAACGGTTTGATCCGAATCTAAACCTCGGGTTTTAAATTCTTTTCCGTTGTTTGTCCAGGTTATGATCGTTTCGCATAAAGCATCTGAACTACTTCCTGGCGGGATTCTAACGGCGTAATCTATTAATTTTGGTAACGTTAATTTTTTGCTTTTGTAAATTTTTGATAAAGCATTCATAAAAGCGTCAAACTGACCGTCGCCTTGTGCGTTTTCTTCGATTATTTCTCCGTCTAAATTTAAAGATAAAGTAGTCGACGGGCGCATTCCTTTAGAATGAACCAGCATATAAGAATCTATTGTGATTTTGTCCTGATACGTATGACTGTCTAAAACATCAGAAATAATATAAGGTAAATCTTCTTTGGTAACGGTTTCTTTTTTGTCGCCCAATTCGATAATTCTTTGTGTAACCAACTTTAAATCTTCCTGATTTAGTTTTAAACCCAATTCCTGAAGATTTTTTTCGATATTGGCTTTCCCGGAAGTTTTCCCGAGTGCATATTTTCTTTTTCTTCCAAAACGTTCCGGAAGAAGATCATTAAAATAAAGATTGTTTTTGTTGTCGCCGTCAGCGTGAATTCCGGCAGTTTGAGTAAAAACATTGTCGCCCACAATAGGTTTGTTGGCAGGAATTCTGTAACCCGTAAAAGTTTCTACCAGTTTGCTTACAGAATATAAAGAGGTTTCTTTTATGCCGATGCTTACTTCTGGCATATAATCATTAATTACGGCAACTGTACTTTCAAGAGGCGCATTTCCGGCGCGTTCTCCCATTCCGTTTACCGTTACGTGAAGACCATTTATTCCTGCTTTTATGGCTTCCATAACATTGGCAACACTTAAATCGTAATCGTTATGAGCATGGAAATCAAAATGGGTATTAGGATATTTTGCCGTGATTTTTGAAATAAATTCAAATGCCTGCGACGGAATTAAAACGCCTAAAGTATCAGGAAGTAAAATTCTTTTAACGGGTTGTTTTGTCAGGAAATCTAAATATTGAAAAACATATTCAGGAGAATTTCGCATTCCGTTGCTCCAGTCTTCTAAGTAAACATTAGTTTCAATATTATTTTCTTTCGCTAAAGAAATAGCCTGAGCAATTTCAGAAAAATGTTGTTCCGGTGTTTTTTTTAATTGATGTGTCAGGTGATTCAGAGAACCTTTGGTTAACAGATTCTGAACTTTGGCACCCGATTTTTTCATCCATTCTATAGAAAGACCGCCATCAACAAAAGTCAAAACTTCGATTCTATTGGTATATCCTTTTTCTTCGGCCCAGGACATAATGCCTTTTACACCTTGAAATTCTCCTTCGCTCACACGTGCCGAAGCAATTTCGATTCTATCAATATTTAATTCTTCCAACAATAATTGTGCAATGGTCAGTTTTTCTGCAGCAGAAAAAGATACTCCAGACGTTTGTTCACCGTCACGAAGCGTCGTATCCATTATTTCAATTTTTCTTTTTTCCATATTGATATTCTGTATTTCTAACTCTTTAAGCACATATGCTTGTATTATACGCTGATTTTGCGGATTCGCTTTCGCGAAAACGCGGATTGATACGGATTTTACTTTCTTCAATTTTAAAGATCAGTTTTTATCAGCGTTTCTGCGATAGCAGATCTGTCTAATCTGCGTTCTATATTCCTAAATATTTAACTTAGAAAGACCCGACCGATTTTTGAAACCTGTCGGGTCTAATAGACTGAATGTGATTTCTATTAATAAGGAAGTTTATCGGCGAAAGCCTGAATATCTCCTTTAATGTTTTGTAAATAATCAATATCATCAAAACCATTGATCATATTGTTCTTTTTGTAACCGTTAATAGCAAAAGATTCTTGTTGTCCTGTAGCTAACAAAGTAATCGTTTGGTTTGGTAAGTTGATTTCTAATTCTGTTTTAGGATCAGCTTCGATTGCTTTAAAGATTGTATCAGCAAATTCTGGGCTTACTTGTACTGGCAAAACACCAATATTCAAACAGTTTCCTTTGAAGATGTCTGCAAAGAAACTAGAAACTACAGCGCGGAATCCGTAATCGTAAACCGCCCACGCAGCGTGCTCTCTAGAAGATCCTGAACCGAAGTTTTTTCCTCCAACCAAAATTTTTCCGCTATAAGTAGCATCGTTTAAAACGAAATCTGCTTTTGGAGTATCATCCCCATTATATCTCCAGTCTCTAAAAAGATTGTCTCCAAAACCTTCACGTTTTGTAGCTTTTAAGAAACGAGCCGGGATGATTTGATCTGTATCTACGTTCTCAATTGGCAGCGGCACTGCACTGCTGGTAAGTATATTAAATTTATCGTATGCCATTTTAATTTTAGATTTTGGATTTTAGATTTTAGATTTTCTGAAAATGAGAACCTATTTAAACCTAAAAACGATTGTAATTGATTTTTGAAATTGTTATTGCAATTGACATTGACTAGAACAATTCTCTCGGGTCAGTCAATTTTCCTGTAACCGCAGCTGCAGCAGCCATAATTGGACTTGCCAAAAGCGTTCTTGAACCAGGACCCTGGCGGCCTTCAAAGTTTCTGTTAGAAGTACTTACTGCATATTTTCCAGCAGGAACTTTATCATCGTTCATTGCCAAACAAGCAGAACAGCCCGGCTGACGTAATACGAAACCAGCTTCTGTCAAAATATCCAAAATACCTTCTTCTTTGATCTGAGCTTCAACAACATGAGAACCCGGAACTAACCAAGCTGTAACATTATCTGCTTTTTTTCTTCCTTTTACAATTTCAGCGAAAGCTCTAAAATCTTCAATACGACCATTTGTACAACTTCCTAAGAAAACGTAATCAATTTGTTTTCCGATCATTACATCGTCTTCATTGAAGCCCATGTAAGCAAGGGATTTTTTATATGTTTCCTCACCACCTTCTACTTGGTCAGCGCTCGGAATATGTTTAGAGATACCAATTCCCATTCCAGGGTTAGTACCATAAGTAATCATAGGTTCAATATCAGATGCTTTGATGTTTAATTCTGCATCAAAAACTGCATCAGCGTCTGTTTTAAGTGTTTTCCAGTATTCAACAGCTTTAGTCCAAGCTTCTCCTTTTGGAGCGTAAAGTCTTCCCTCAAGGAAATCAAAAGTAGTTTGGTCAGGAGCAATCATACCTCCACGGGCACCCATTTCGATACTTAAGTTACAAACTGTCATACGTCCTTCCATAGTCATGTTTTCAAAAACATCACCAGCATATTCAACAAAATATCCTGTACCTCCAGAAGTAGTTAATTGCGCAATAATGTAAAGCGCAACGTCTTTAGGACCAACACCTTTACTTAACTGACCGTTTACGTTGATACGCATTTTCTTTGGTTTTGGCTGCATAATACATTGAGTAGAAAGCACCATTTCAACCTCAGAAGTTCCGATACCAAAAGCAATCGCTCCAAAAGCACCGTGAGTAGACGTATGCGAATCACCACATACAATAGTAGCACCTGGCAAAGTAATTCCGTTTTCAGGACCAACTACGTGTACAATACCATTTTTAATGTGACCTAATCCCCAGTGAGAAATACCGTATTCGGCAGCATTATCTTCTAGCGCTTTTAGCTGATTTGCTGATAAAGCATCTTCAACTGGTAAATGTTGGTTTATGGTTGGTGTATTGTGATCTGCAGTTGCAAAAGTACGCTCTGGGTATAAAACCTTAACGTCTCTGGCTTTTAATCCTAAAAAAGCAACAGGACTCGTAACTTCGTGAATGAAATGACGGTCAATAAAAAACACATCTGGTCCATCTTCAATTTTACGCACAACGTGTGAATCCCATACTTTGTCAAATAATGTCTTACTCATTTTTATTTTTTTTTAATTGTAATTTCTATAACTACAGCAATTCCCTGTTCATTATAATAGCAAAACAAAAGTAAAAAAAGATACAAAGGCGTCAATTTCAATATTTCATTATATACGATACCCAAACTAAAATACAAATTGCGAAACTGCTTTTGTACGCTCAATTTTGGTCAAAAAATGATAAGGAAATTGATTTTGATTTTCTTTTTTAGCTTAAATTTTATTTAATTGATTTTAATTTTAATAGTTTGCAAATTTATCTCAAAATCACTATAAAATATAAGATTTTGTTTGAAAAAATGTAACAAATTGAGTAAAAATAGTAATAATTGTTAGTTTTGATTTCTTTTTGAAATCGAACCTTTTTTGGATTTTAAGCGCTTTGAAGTTGTTTTTTTGAACGCTATTTAGACTCAATAAAACGTCTAAATACTACGACATCCAAGAAGTGAATTTTTATGAAAATTTGGGTATTTTTAGAAGATTTCATTTGTCTTGCAGGAAGAATTTCGAAGACTAATTTAATGAGTTTTTAAACTCTAATGGAGTAAGACTTGTTTTCTTTTTGAAAAGTTTACTAAACGACTGAGGATATTCAAATCCCAATTGATACGCAATTTCTGCTACAGAAAGATTAGTAGAAATAAGAAAGTCTTTTGATTTTTCAATTAGTTTGGAATGAATATGCTGTTGCGCATTTAGTCCGGTTAAATTTCGTAGCATATCGCTCAAATAATGCGTCGAAACATTAATTTGAGAAGCAAGAAAATCTACTGTTGGCAATCCTCTTTTAAGAGTTTCAGCATTATTAAGATAATCATCCAAAGTTTCTTCTACTTTTAATAATAGATCACTACTAATTGTTTTTCTTGTAATGAATTGACGTTTGTAAAAGCGATTGCTGTAATTGAGTAAAACATCAATATAAGAAACAATTACGTCCTGACTCATTTCGTCAATTGCAGTATGAAGTTCGTTATCAATGCTCGTTAATAATCCGATAATAATGGTTTTTTCCTTGTCGGAAAGATGTAAAGCTTCGTTAGTATCATAAGAAAAGAAGCCATATTTTTTAATGCTTTTTCCTAAAGGATAATTTCGAATAAAATCCGGATGAAAAAGTAATGTAAAACCACCATATTCAACACCTTCTTCATTTTCGGTAAAAATCAGCTGGTTAGGAGAAGCAAATAGTAATCCGCCTTCATTAAAATCATAATATCCCTGACCGTAACCCATTTTTCCGCTGGTAGAAAATTTATAAGATATCTTATAAAAATCAAGCAAAAAAGACGTGTTATCTATATCGGCACTTACAACAAGCTGCGTATTATCGACCAGACTAATCATAGGATGAAGTGGCTTTGGCAGATTTACTAAACTATGAAATTGCGAAATAGAGGAAATTTTTGCGGGATTGTGGTTTTTCTTTTCCATGATATAAATGTATAAAAAATTAAAAAACGAATACCGCTCAGGCTTTTAAAATCTGAGCGGTATCAGGAATAATTATGCTTCTAAAAACTGTTTGCCAAACCCAGCACGAAAAACTTCGTCTCCTTGTTCCAGTCTTTGTTTGTAAAGCGCTTTTGCATCTTCACCAGCAATATATCTCAGTTGGTTTTTGCCGTCTGTAGCAGCTTCGTAAACAACATCGGCAATTTGTTCTGGAGTCGAAGCCATTTCAAACATGACATCTACGTTTTCATACATTTTTTTCGTCATTGCTTCGTACGCAGGCAGTGTTCCTGTGTCAAGAGAACCGTGTAAAAATTCTGTTTTGATACCTCCCGGAGAAACGGTTTTGATGTTTATCCCAAACGGATTTAGTTCGAAAGCCATGCTTTCGCTCCAGCCTTCCAATCCCCATTTTGTAGCATGATATACAGATCCTAAAGGAAAAGCAATCAGTCCGCCAATAGAAGTTGTTGAGATAAATAAGCCGCTTTTTCTTTCTCTGAAATAAGGGATAAAAGCATTCGTAACACGAATTACACCTAATAAATTAGTGTCAAGTTGTTTGCTAATCTGATCGTCACTTAAACTTTCCAATGGGCCAATTAAACCATAACCGGCATTGTTGTAAACGATATCAATGTCACTTAATTCAATTGCTTTTTTAACGGTACTTTGTATCTGATCATAATTGGTAACGTCTAATGGTAAAAGCGTTACATTTTCTAAACCAGAAAGTTCTGTTTCCTTTTCAGGATTTCTCATGGTTGCAATTACATTCCAGCCTTTTGCCTGAAATAATTTTGCTGTTGCTTTTCCTAAACCTGATGATGCGCCTGTGATAAAAATTGTTTTCATGATTATTATTTTTTTAATTGTTATAATTTGATGAAGCAAAGTTCAGGAT
>SEBM01000462.1 GCA_004296145.1 Flavobacterium sp. | reverse complement strand
GTAAATAACTTTATTATTTTCAGTTAAAGTATAAATATAAACGCCTGTTTTAAGGTTGCTTATCTGAATTACTGAATCACTTTTTTCCTGTGTATCTTTTATATCAATTGGGCTTGTAACCAAACGTCCGGACATATCATACAATTTTAGTTTCAGGCTTTTGTCCTGATTTGTTTTTACGACAACATTTACGACATCTGATGCAGGATTTGGATATGCCTGAACAAAATATCCGTTTTTGTTATCAAAGTCAACGGTAGACAAATTATCTGCTTTCAGTTCAAAACGGGCAATTACGGGTCCGTGATCAGAAGTTGTCGTCGTATAACTTGCAATATCATTGCGAGGATCATAAACCGCAATAGAATTCGGAACATAATCATCTGTAAGTTCGTTTGAAATCACAATATGATCTAAGAATCCTCCTGAACTCAAAAAGCTGTAAGCCCCAGCCTGGCTGATTCCTAAAGTAATTGGATTGTAACGTTCTGTATCTTCAACAATTTTTTGGTAAGAAGAAGGCTGACCTTCAATAACAGAAGCCTTTACATCATCATTAAAATCTCCCAGAATCATAAAATTTGAATTTGGATAATAAACATCCAAACTGTCTTTTAATAATTCGGCATCGTATTTACGCATATTATATCTCGCAATATCGCTTCCGCTGTTGGCACGTGCGTGAAGATCAATCAGATTAATTTCTTTTTTGACACCGCCAATATTTGTTTCAATTTTAACCATATAAGGCAAACGTCCTGAAGAGAAAAAACTTGATCCGTTTCCGCCAGGATAATTTGGTAATGTTACTGTTCCGGCACGTACATCGTCATACAGTTTTTTGAACATGACGCGTGTATTTTTTACTGTTGTTGTTTGTGTATTATAAAGTACCACTAGTTTTTGTGGAGGAAAATTTGGATCCGGAGCCTCAAAAGAATATGACCACGATGTTGAAGTTGTTTTGTCGAATGTTTTTCCGTTAATGTTTATTTTCTGAATTAAAGCATCAATAGAAGGATCATCTGACACTTCCTGTACTACATAAACATCGGCATTTAGTTTATTCATTACTTTGGCAACATTGTCAATTTGCAAGGCATCATCTGTTGGACCAAATTCAACTCCGTCAGTTCCTTTAACATCAGTTCCAAAAAATTCCAGATTGTAACTTACAATATCAAAAGTATCCGCTTTTGGTAATGAAGAACCTGTTAATGAACCTATTTGTTTGTTTAAGGAAGTTCCTGTTACTGTTAATACACCCGAAATTGTCAATGCTTTTACAGAAGGTGTAAATCTTGCATACACTACTTTTCCTGCCAATGCATCTGTCGCAGTCACGATGATACTCGATTGAAATGAAGTATTATCTAAAGAAACCTGATAATCTACAGGAGCTGTAATGGTAATATCCCCATAACCAGCAGCTTTAAAATCAAACGGTTTCCCTGCTGATTCTGTATTTGGGCTTACATCTCCAAAATCCAAAACAGGATTTGATGCCACATAACCTGATTCATTTGTAATTGCAATATCATCTATCGACCATTCTGAAGCGTTGTTTGTTCCGCCAGCTGTTGTTTCATAAACC
Organism: Flavobacterium sp.; assembly: GCA_004296145.1. Lineage (GTDB taxonomy): Bacteria > Bacteroidota > Bacteroidia > Flavobacteriales > Flavobacteriaceae > Flavobacterium. The sequence continues at coordinate 1,887 of SEBM01000462.1, read as the reverse complement.
CATGCCAAATACGTTTTATTAGTTTTATAAGCACTCAAATCAATGTATTGTGATTTTGTATATGTTCCAGTTGTAGTAGGGAAATTTCCGTTTATTTCTGTCCACGTTGCCGTTTCCGGATTGCTTTTTCCATCATAATCTACCGAAACCATTAATTTTAAACCAGGGCCTGCATAAAATTTACGGGAGTAAAATGATACTAACGGATATTGGCTAAAAGTATCTAATCGTAATCTTGGAGATATCAGCCAGTCTTTACTTGGTCCGTTGTCAGAATAACCATTTATAAGAACAGCTCCGGTTCCTGTATTAACATTTCTTGTTACACTTGTATAACCCCATTTATTTGTAGGTCCCGCAACATTGTATTGCGTCCAGCCGCTGTTTGTTAAAACATTTGCATCATTAAATCCTTGTATGTACGGGTTAATTCCTGTACCGCTAAGAATAACTATTTTGTCTGTTGCGCCATTTGATTCGTGTGTAATTTGTCCTGAAAAAATAGCGATTGCATCCGGAGTAAATTTCACATAAACGGTTGGTGCTGCATTTGAAGCAAAATCAGAAACTGCAAAAGTCAAAGAAGATGAGAAAGTAATATTGTCTTTAGAAATTGTAAAATTCGCAGACGAAGTAACGATTACATCATTGCTAAGATTACTTCCCTGAATCTGATACGTTAAAACTTCTGAATCAAAATTGGTTTCAGAAAATCCTAAGTCCAACAAAGCGGTTGATGTTGTCAAAGAAGGAATCGCAACGTTTGAAGTCGTAACGTCAACTTTATTAATTACCGACTGAGTATTTCCGTAAGCATCTTCAGAAACAGAAAAAACGGAATAAGAAGTATTAATCACTAAACCGGTAAAGGTTTTTACATAAACCTGAGAAGGATCTGTAATGTCTAAAAAACCTGATTGCAAAGCTGCAGTTCCGGTCGCATCAAGACCCGATTTGATTTGAGCAGCGGTTGGTTCAGCACTTCCTGAAGGTAATAAAACGTAATACGTTTTGGCTACTTCATTTACTTTATCAGAAAAATCAAAACCTTCTGATAAAATATTATCTGCTTTTGGATAACCGGTTTCATTAACCGGAGCGACAATATCGCTTCTGATATCAATGTTATCAATTGCAAAAGACGGACGTGAACCTCCTCCAGAATTTTGTTTAGAAATCCATCGAATCTGAACAATTGGCTGATTATCACATGCTGACGGAAGCGTTACTTTTATCGTTTTAGGATTTTGAGCGTCTGTAACCGCTGTTGTCTGCTGGGTCGTATTATTCGTATAAGCAGTTTCCATAATTGAAGTAAATGCTGCTGTTGTACCAACACGATATTGCAAAACCATTTCATTGATACGCTCAGACGTAGTAGTTCCCGAAACTAAACCATAAGGATTACGAATCGTAACAGCATCATACTGAACCTGAATAGCAGTTTGTCCTGTAGTCGAAAAAGCAAAACCAATAGTCAAATCAAGCGAACCTGTATTTAAGAATCCTATTTTGCCATTATAATTGTGAAAGTTACCACTTGTAGTTGCTGCCGTGCTGCTGGCTACCAAAGCTCTGTCAGCAACCAAAGTTGCACTTGTATTATAAGCAGATCCGGGTGCTGTAGCCGCAGTCCATCCCTGAAAACCTGCCGGATATGTTGTAGCATTATAAGCTAAGCCGTCAAAATTTTGTACATAAGGCAAACTCTGCGCTGCAGGCATCGTTTGGGCTGAAAGACTTATGGTACAAAAATAAAAAAAACTTAAAAAAGCCATAAAATGGCGTAGAATGTAAATGTTTTTCATAAGTTAAAAAATAGAGTTTTTAGGAATCAAATTTATGATGTTTAAAGTTAACGCAGTATTATAAAATTATAAATTATAA
>SEBM01000461.1 GCA_004296145.1 Flavobacterium sp. | reverse complement strand
ATATGACGGCCGCAACCGCTATCGGTGATGTGAAAGGCGGTGGCGGCAACAAAAATCAGGCCACAAACGAGCAGATATCTCAAGGTACCTACTATTATACGGACTATAAATCACCAGTGATTAAAAATTTGATTCCCATGGCTCCGCATTGCCCGGAAACTGGTAGGACAGTGTGCAAAGAAGCTAAACTTTATCCGGTGTAAGTTATTTAATAAATTATCATTTAGATTTTATATTCGTCGTGTTTCAAGAGTTAAACGCTCACATTAGCAACGGATTTCATCACAAAACCGATTTTACACTTTACTTCAAGAACGTGGTTTTGACAAATTCCTGTCGTACATAATGATAGTTCCTGCTACGGCCACGTTTAGACTTTTTTGTGATTTAAATTTCACTAAATGATGACATTTATCCATTGCTTTTTTAGATAATCCATGATCTTCTGCTCCCAATAAATAAACGCATCTTCTTGGATGTTCAAAAATTTCTAAATCGGAAGCTTTATCTGTCAATTCTACACCAACCAATCTTGCTCCTTTAGGCAAATTTTCAAAGAAAGCCTCAAAAGTTTCATAGTGAAAATAAGGAATTGCTTTTACCGCGTCATGAGTATCACATGCTTGTTTCGCATATCGATTGCCAATAGTAAATATAAAAGTAGCACCCATATTTTGAGCAGATCGCCATAAAACTCCCAAATTTTCAGGTGTTTTGCCATTTTGTATTCCTATTCCAAAATACTCATTTATAAAGTTATCATTCATAAAGGCAAAAATACAACATTACTTTTTTAATTATCAAAAGGGTCGTTGTATTGGTAACTAATAATCCCATCCGTTATAATTATTTCCTGCTTACCATCATTTAGTGTTCCTGAAAATGTTGCATAAAAACAGGAATTTCTATTTATTATGACGTTACATTCAAATATTCCATCAGTAAAATCCCCATCAAATGACACACTGTTGATGTATTGATGATAATTAAATTCATCAATTATATTTTTACCCGTTTTTTTATACGGTAAAATAACAGCAATTCCTCGTTCCTGAAGAGGATCGTTACTTCTTTGGTCACCGTTTAAGTGTAATACATATCCTTTTGAACTGAGATCGATTCCATAACCCAGTGCTTGAAAAGTTTGCGGTTTGCCGTTTACTACCATTGATATCGTAGTTGGTTTACAATCGAGTTTATCTTTATGATTATCATCATCTTTATTACAGGAAAATACAGTAATAACAAGGATTGAGAAAAATACGTTTAAAATTTTAATTTTTAAATTCATAAGATTGTTTTGATTTTACTACCGACTGGCATGATATGACAAACTTTATAATTACTCAAACCAAATATACATGTAATTCCTACAATTAAAAACTTTTAATTCTGTGACTACTTTTTATACAATCTGCTATTTCTAAGGGAACCAAAAAAACTGTGTAAAGTTCACAGAGAAATTTGCGCAGTTTTTCATAGTTTATCTTTCATTATTTAGCAAAACTGCTTCTTCCTCGAACTGTAAAATGAGACTGTAATATATTTTATTACTTCAGATACTTAAATTTCGTTTAAAAAAAGAGATCTCAATATGATTTTAAACATAAAACACACCAAAATTAATAACATTAATAATCAACAGCTTATAATTTATTCAATACTGAATTCGGGAATTTCGATACGATATTCAGGAATTCCCACAAGCAGTATTTGTGAGATGTGCGATATTCATCTAGTTTTGACTTCACAAAAGTGAGCATTTCTACAGCGAGACGTCAATGTATAAAAGCGATCTCTTTACAAAGTAATTGGCCAATTACAGGATTATTAATTGTTTTATAATCCTAAAAATAATGCAATGTCGGTCTTAGCAATAGACATACATAAAATATTAAAGTGTTTAATTTTAAAAATATAATCATGAATTTAGAAGAATTGAATTTAGTTGAGCTTAATGCTCAGGAAGTACAAGAAACTGAAGGTGGGTGGCCACGTCTTACAGGATTCCTTGATGGAATTGACGGAAATCTTGAATGGCACTGGTGGTAGAATCTACCAAATAAATTAATTAAAAGAGAGAGAGTAAAATTACGATCTCTCTTTTTTATAATTTAAAGATGAAATATAAAATCGTTTTAACAGCATTACTTTTCTTTTTCATTAGTTGTAAATCCTTACTGTATTCGCAAGAATTTAGGGATCAATTGTCTAATGAGAAAATTTTTTTTGTAGAAATCTATTCTGATAAGGGAAATTTAATAGGCAATACTAATACAGATGGATTAATGTCTGAAGATTTGAAAAATAAAATACTATCCTCAGATACAAAATATTTGACTTTTGTCAATTCATTTTATCAAAATAAACTTGTTGCAATAGATGATTATAAGAACAATTCTACGGTAACAATGCTTCCAATTACAAATGAGTTGCAAGAAGTGGTAATCTCTGATAAAAAAGACAAAAATCAATATTTGGTTATTAGAACATATGTCAGGAGTTTGCAGATTAATAATGATCGAGTGCAGTATTTTATGGATGGAATTGTTGACTACTATATTTCATTAAAGACAAAAAAAATAAAATTGAAATTTATTTCCAATCGCTCTTTTGAGAATAAATCAATTCCTCAGTTAAAAGAAAAAGGATTTAAAATCTATTTCCAGATTGCAGGAGCTCCAATGCTAAACAAACTTTTGGATTATAATAACTTAAATGAAGGCTATAATTTACAAAAAGAAGTGACCGACATTAAAATTAATGATAAAAGCGATAACAGTTTAAGAGGGTATGTAAGTTTGGATTCAAATCGAGCTAGTTTAAGTTTAGGGATTATTACGGATGATAAGCCTAAAGTTATGAAAGGTTTGGGCGTAGAAAACATCTTAAAGAATTATACGATTAATGCCCTTTTTAGCGAGAAGGAATTTGAAAAAATAAGCTTTAATTCTTTGTTATATTTTAAAGAATTCCGCAATTATTCCATAAAAGCAAAAAAAGATATTGAAACTCAAAAAGTGGATGCTATTCATGAAGCTTTTGTTTTGGAATATCGTTTTTCTGAGAAGATTGATGTTAAAGGACTCGATAATAATTATAGTTTTAAAAACTCAAGTTTTCATCAAAGTGAGTATTGGAAACATATTGACAATATTCTTTTACAACCATTACCAAAATCAGTAGAAAAATTTATTGAAGAGAACTTAACCGAAATAAAACAATAATATGACTATTGTCAAATCAATGAAGTATTAAAGGATAAGGCGCTCCTAACTTTTTACATCGACTTATTAAAAATATTTTATGTTTAATAAATATATTTTACTAATTATTACCTTTTTTAATTGTGGCTATGTTTTTTCTCAAACAGAACAGCAAGTACAATTAGATGAAGTTGTAATCTCAAAAAGTAAAATTAATGCTGTAGACTTAGGAATTATTAGTAAAACAATTAAAATGAAATTTACTAAAGCCGAAAG
>SEBM01000460.1 GCA_004296145.1 Flavobacterium sp. | reverse complement strand
CCGCAAAACCACACTATGGCATTTTCAAGTTTATTCCGAAAAAAGACGGTACAAGATATATTAAAGCAAGTTGCAAAAAACGAAGCCGACGGTCATGACGCGTTAGGAAAACACCTTACAACACGTGATTTAACTGCTTTTGGAATTGCTGCGATTGTTGGAGCGGGGATTTTCAGTACAATCGGAAAAGCCAGTGCAGACGGAGGACCAGCCGTAATATTCTTGTTTTTGTTTACCGCTCTGGCCTGTAGTTTTGCTGCTTTTGCTTACGCCGAATTTGCTTCTATGGTTCCTGTTTCAGGAAGTGCTTATACGTATTCTTATGTAGCTTTTGGAGAGCTAATTGCCTGGATTATTGGCTGGGCTTTAATTATGGAATATGCCGTTGGAAATATAACGGTTGCCATATCGTGGAGTGATTATTTTACCGGACTGCTCCATAGTGGCGGTATAGATTTGCCACAATGGATTCAGATGGATTATCTGACTGCTTCAAACGGATTTAAAGATGCTGAAGCTTTAATGAGAGGCGGAAAATCATTCGAAAATCTAAGTACAGCTTTACAGTCTGCGCATACAGCCTGGACAACTTCACCAACAATAGGGTCATTTCATTTTGTGACTGATATACCGGCATTGTTTATCATTATTTTAATTACCGCTTTGGTTTACAGAGGAATGAAAGAATCCCGTAACGCCAGTAACTTAATGGTTGTGGTAAAACTTTGTGTGGTTCTTTTAGTAATTGCTGTTGGTGTATTTTACGTAGATACAGCCAATTGGGATCCGTTTGCACCAAATGGAGTTGGAGGGGTTTTAAAAGGAGTTTCAGCTGTTTTCTTCGCTTATATTGGTTTTGACGCAATATCGACAACCGCCGAAGAATGTAAAAATCCACAACGTGATTTACCACGCGGAATGATGTGGGCGATTATCATTTGTACTATTTTATATATTGCTATTGCGTTGGTTTTAACCGGAATGGTAAATTATAACGAACTAAATGTTGGAGATCCTTTAGCATTTGTTTTTGAGAAATTAGATTTAAAATGGATGTCCGGAATTATTGCAGTTAGTGCTGTAGTGGCTATGGCGAGTGTTTTATTGGTTTTCCAAATGGGGCAGCCAAGAATCTGGATGAGTATGAGTCGTGATGGTTTGTTGCCAAAGAAATTTTCTACGGTTCACCCAAAATTCAAAACGCCATCTTTTGCTACCATTGTGACAGGTTTTGTGGTGGCGATTCCTGCTTTGTTTTTAAATCTTACTATGGTAACCGATTTATGCAGTATCGGAACTTTATTTGCATTCGTTTTAGTTTGCGCCGGAGTTTTGGTTTTACAAAACAAACCGGAAATTCCGAGAGGAAAATTCAAAACGCCATACATCAATTCAAAATTTATTTTGCCTATTTTAATGATTGCCGGAATCTATTATGCTTTCGCATTCAACAACAAAGCTACAATGGCTTTTATCAATAATGAAGCTCAGACTTTTGATGCCACAACAATTGTAACATCATTAGATAAAACAGATTCAGAAAAAGTATTCAATTACTTAAAAAGTATTGACGTTACTAATAAAACTGCCGAAACATCAGATTTAGAACATTTATTAGGTCAGTATCAGGACGACGAAGTAAAATATGCCGAAGTTGTAAAAGGATTACCGATCAGTGATTCATTAAAATACGAAACAGGTTTCAGTTTATTCAAACACAAAATTCCAATGTGGATTTTCTTATTCGTCTTAGTTGGATTAGCAATTTGGGCGTTCAGAAAAAACCTTTCTTTAATTCCGCTTTTAGGATTAATCTGCTGTCTGTACATGATGGCTGAATTAAGTGTTTGGAACTGGATTTATTTCACAATCTGGTTAATAATTGGATTGCTGATCTACTTTGGCTACAGCCGAAAAAATAGTAAACTTAATGTTCAGGTTATAAGTTAAGAGTTATAAATTATAAATGAAAAAGCCGTTTTGAAAATCTCAAAACGGCTTTTTTTTATTTTTTTGTCATTTCGACGAAAGAGAAATCGCATTCGTAATCACAAAGATTGTAGATTATTGTTGTGGAATTTCTAGTGTGATTTCTCGTTCCTCGAAATGACAAACAGTACTTTATGATTATCCGCTAAATCTGCAAAATCTGCGAGAGAAAAAACTTTATGACTTAGCGCCTTAGCAGCAAAAAAAAAACTACAAAACCCCAAGTTCCACCATACAGACTTTCATCATCTGGTAAGTGCGTTCAATATCATTATCTAATCCAATTGAGAAACGAATCAAACCATCGGTTAATCCCATTTCGTGTTGTTCTTCTAACGGAATTTCGCTTGAAGTTGAGGTTCCAGGCGCGCTGAATAACGTTTTATAAAATCCTAAACTAACAGCCAAATAACCTAAATTTCTAGCCTGCATTAATTCCATCAGTTCATTCGCTTTCGCTAAAGTTCCGACGTCAATTGTCATCATTCCGCCAAAACCATATTCCGGATTAATCATTGTTTTGTATAACTCATGACTTGGGTGACTTTTTAATCCCGGATACACTGTTTTTAAACCGTCTTTTTCAAATTTATCTGCCAGAACATGCGCATTGTGACTGTGTTGTTTAATACGAATATGCAGCGTACGGAGATTTTTCATAACGCTTGCAGAACGCAGACTGTCCATAGTTGGTCCCAAAAGCATACTTGCGCCCGAGTTTACATTTTTTAAGGAATTGATGAATTCTTTAGAAGCGCAGGTTACACCACCAACTGTATCGCTGCTTCCATTGATATATTTGGTTAAAGAATGAATAACAATATCAGCTCCGAGTTTTGCCGGAGAAACCGATAAAGGCGAAAAAGTGTTATCAACTACTAACTTTAAGTTGTATTTTTTAGCAATTTTAGCCAAACCGGCAATATCTGCAACTTCTAAAAGTGGATTGCTTACCGTTTCGCAATACAAAACTTTCGTTTTTGGCGTAATCGCTTTTTCTACAACATCCAATTTTGTGATGTCAACAAAAGTGGTTTCAATACCAAAACGCGGCGTGAAGTTTTTAAGAAAAGCATACGTTCCGCCATAAATCGTTCGACTCGAAACAATGTGATCGCCAGCGTCACAAAGTTGTAATAGAGTAGGCGTAATCGCTCCCATTCCCGAAGCCGATACATTTGCCGTTTCTGTGCCTTCCATAGCGGCCAAAGCCTGATCTAAATACAAATTACTTGGAGAAGAATGGCGCGAATACAAATAACAGCCTTCCATATTGCCTTCAAAGGTGTCAAACATGGTTTTGGCCGATAAAAAAGTATAAGTCGAAGAATCAGAAATTGACGGATTCACACCGCCAAATTCACCAAAATATTGTAAATCCTGAATTTTGTCTGCTGGGTTAAAGTCTTTCATTTTTTTGTCATTGTGAGGAACGAAGCAATCTCATCCTCTGATTTATTGTTATTGAAATTGATTTTTGAATTTATTATTGATTTTGGAGCTATTTCCTGCTATCC
>SEBM01000459.1 GCA_004296145.1 Flavobacterium sp. | reverse complement strand
GTATATATAAGCGCATTTTTTTCAAATAAAAACCACAATATTTGCATCGTAGTTATGAATTAAACGGCTCGAAAAGATGTTAAAACTGGTTCAGAAATTTCTTCTAATTAACAAATACTCGGATATAAAAAATGAGTTCAAAGATTTGTTTCTTTCTCATCCAAATTATCCAAGTTTGTTTGCGATAACAGATTCGTTGGATTTGTTGTCTGTGGAGAATGCTGCAGTAAGAGTTTCGAAAGAACAAATCGAAAATCTGCCATCTAATTTTCTGGCCTATTTCAAAGAAGAACTTACTCTTGTCGAAAGAGCAAAAAACTTTGTTCGTATCGATACTTTAAAAAAAGGAAACCAAAAAATATCGTATGATAATTTCCTTTTAGATTGGAATGGAGTGATTGTAGCAATCGAACCAAATAATGTTGTCGGAAGAGAAAATTTAAAAAATGAATACAGAAATTTAAAATACTATGTTCCGTTGTTTCTTTTGGTTGGCTTGTCATTTTTTTATAATGCTTATAATGTATATAGCTCAATATTTTTAGTGACATCAGTTTTAGGATTGATCATAAGTATTTTTATAGTTCAGGAAAAATTAGGTCTAAAAAATAGCGTTATATCAAAATTTTGTAATCTGACTCCAAACACATCTTGTGATGCAGTTATAAATTTTGAAGGTATAAATAAGAGATTGGTTGGTTTTTCAGATTTGCCGTTAGTGTTTTTCAGTTCAAGTTTTTTGGCAATATTGTTAAGACCTGCAGAATCATCACTTGTTATAGGTTTTTTGAGCTTATTGGCAATCCCGGTAATTGTAATGTCGGTTTGGATTCAGAAATATGAAATTCAAAAATGGTGTGTAATGTGTCTGGCAATTTCATTTTTGATTTTAATTCAAAGTACAATATGGTTTGCATCGGACTTTTTCACATTAAATTTTAGTTTTACGAGTGTTTTTCCGTTCTTATTTTCTTTAATTCTATTAACGTCAGTATGGTCATCAATTAAACCAGTTATAAAAAATTTAATTAGTGATGATGGCAATTTAAAAGAACTTAAAAAGTTTAAAAGAAACTATTCATTATTGAATTTTTTATCTAAAAAAGTTCCTAGTGCTGCTGGTTTAGAAGATTTAAGAGGTTTGAATTTTGGAAATAGAAATGCAGTTATAAAACTTACAATAATTATTAGCCCGAGTTGCGGTCATTGCCATAAAACTTTTCAGGAAGCGTTTGATTTGGTTTTAAAATTTCCAGATAAAATATATTTAAACATATTGTTTAATATAAATCCTGAAAACATTGACAATCAATATAAAATTGTTGTCGAAAGACTTTTAACAATAAACAGATCAACGCCGGGAAAAACGGTAGAAGCAATTTCAGATTGGCATATTAAAAAATTGGGTCTGAAAAAATGGTTGAAAAAATGGCATACAGAACCTGTAAGTATGATGATAAATCAGGAAATACAAAAACAATATGAATGGTGTTCAAAAAATAATTTTAATTATACACCTGTAAAAATTGTAAATGACAAATTATTTCCCAACGAATATGAACTCAATGAGCTTAAATATTTTTTAAATGATTTCATTGAAGAAAAAGAAGTTGAGGTTTTAGAACAAATAGCATAACAAATAAAACAGGACAGAAGCTTCAAATGTCTTTAAAAGATTGAGGTATTTTCAAATAAAAAAATAATTATTATGTTAAAAAGTATTTTGAAATTAGAAGGAGCTCATGAATTAACTGTTAATGAGCAAAAAGCTCTGGTTGGCGGAAATGCACCAGTTTGTGAACAAGGCTCTGTTGCCAAAAGATGTTCAGATTTTGGAGAAGTTAAACCGTACTGGACTTGCGTTCCGCTTAATTACAGTGGTCCTTGTTAAAAATTGATGTAATAATTAAAAACTGGAAAATATGTTAAAAGCTATTTTAAATCTTGAAGGAGCTCAAAAATTAGGTTCAGTTGAGTTAAAAAGCATTATGGGCGGTCAGCCTATTAATCCTAATCCAGGCAATTGTCGTTGTTTTTGTTATAATGGGAACACAGCATTTAGTGCTAGTTGTTTTAATTATTGCCCAGATGGTACAATTCCGGGATTGAGTGAAGGAAGTACAGGAAATTGCAAATTTCCTTTTGAACTACCTTAAATAAATTTATCTCTTTTGAAAAAGAAGATATATATGTTGAAAAAGATTTTAAATCTTGAAAGTGCTCAGAAAATAACAAAGACCGAACAGAAAACAATAAAGGGAGGAATTCCAGAATGTTGGGTTTATGCAATAGAAGCAGGATGTATATTGATACCAGTTGGAGGAATTTGTCCTCTTGAAACAACATCAGGTATTTGTGATTCAAATCGTCTTTGCTGCTAGTTTTTGAAAACTTTTAAGTAATACAATATAAAGCCTTATTTAAAATTTAGTCATGTTTTTTTTGAATTTGTAGGCGCTCGATCGTGGAACATTGAGCATTTATCCCCGCATTGATGATTGGTGCTGGGATTCTCAGGAAAATTGGTCACTTGGTTGGTTTTATTTGGTTAGGGCTAACCAGTGCCATCTCCTAGAGAAATTTAGGTTTATTAAAAGATATACATTTATAGAAAACAGAAAGAACATAGTTCTTTCTGTTTTTTTTTATCTACTAGTGATTAAAAAAGCTTTATTTATTAATTTGAATTTTCTAATCTATTTTTTTGTCTTCCTTCTTAAGGGTTTATAAAAGACTTATTCTTTTGTTTTTATGTCTTATTGAGGATAAATTTTAAATTAAACAAATATAAATTTGAGAAAATATCTTATGTCGATTTGATAAAGAGACCAAGTGCAAGTGGAATTAATACAAATGATATGAAGATTTTTTAGCTATTTGAAATATTTTATTAATTATCTAAAAATATCAATGATGAAAATAGAAAAAATGAGTTTTGCAAATGTGCAAAAATTGACACGAAAAGAAATGAGAAGTGTAATGGCTGGAAGTGGTGGAGGTGGAAGCGGAAGCTGTGTCTCCCATAGTGGTTGTCCTTCTGGCTGCGCAGTTACTTATAATGGGCAAACTGGAAGCTGTAGTTCTTGCTGCTATGCTTAATATTTAAATAAAATAATTTTAAGTTTCACTACAATCGTAGTGAAACTTATTTAAATAAATGAAATGATGTTGAATAAAAGTTTTGTAATAATTTACCTATTTACATCCTGTTTAATATATGCTCAAAATACAGTTAAATTGCATGGAAAAATTTTAGCCGAAGAAAGGATTAATGATACTGTTTCTTTTATTCCGGGACTTTTTTTAAGCGAAAAATATTATCAGAATAAAATGTTGGAAGCTAAAATTGACAATAGCGAGTTTTATCTAAAATTGAATGCTGATTATCCACAAATGTATACGATGATTATTAACAGTGAAAAAAGGGCAAATATGCTTAGATTCAATTATTTTTTCATAGATGATACTACTACAGAAATAAGTTTTGATTCAAATTATAATATAAAATT
>SEBM01000458.1 GCA_004296145.1 Flavobacterium sp. | reverse complement strand
GTAAATAAACTATTACAATTTTCTTTTTGATATATACTAAAAGCATCTTTGAGCAAGTTTTCCGGACGCAGTGGATTTGTTGGCTGCAGTAAAACAACATTTCCGACCGGTTCATGAATTTGTTCCAATACATTTTTTAATGCCGAAACCGTAGGTTCCAAATCTCCTGAAATATTCTCTGGCCTGTCCATTACTTTTGCTCCAAATTCTAATGCAATCTTCTTTATTTCATTATCATCTGTAGAAACATAAATATCATCTATAATTTTATTATTCGCCTGAGCGTATAAAATACTATGCACTAACAAAGGTACTTCTCCCAGCATTTTAATATTTTTCTGAGGCAATCTTTTAGAACCTCCACGGGCCGGAATTACAGCGATTGTTTTCATACTAGAATTTTAAAAGAGATAAATTCCTCATTTTTACAATTAGTTCCTGATCGACAGGTTTACGATATTTTAAAATTTTAGGAATATGTATTAATACGATAAATATCGTTTTTATAAATATTTTAAAACATTGCCAGTCGGTCAACGCATATTTTTTAAAATTGTGCACGTACAATTTTAAAATGTTCCAGGCAGGATGCGGATAATAAACCAAAAAATAATAGGTTGAATTTTTTAATTGTTTCCCAAATCGGAAATAATTTTGCTTTTGCAGTTTTCTTTGTTCTTTATTAACCCTATGGTTAATCTTAATTTCATTTGTGTACAAAATATCATATCCTTTATCCATAACTTCGATAGAAAGACAAGATTCTTCTCCATAAATATCAACCCAGACAGGAAAACCGTTTGTTATCTCATAAACTGACTTACGCACAGCAAAGCCACAACCAATAAATTCAGAACAGAGAAACTTTTTATTTTCAGGGTCAGCTTGTGTCAGCGCTTCCTCATTTGATGCAAAAATTCCTTTAATTTCTTCAAAAGCCAGAATACCGACATTTTGATTTTGATTAAAGAGATTTTCTATTTCAGCAATAAAATTGACATTTAGTGGATGCGCATCATCATCTAAGCCAATCAAAATCTCTGAACTGGCAAGCGGATATATTTGATGTCTGGCTGCAGATGCTCCAATAGATTTTTGAGAGATAAAAAACCTGACCCATTTTTGCCCGTCAATAATATCTTCAGAACCATCTGTGCATCCGTCTAAAAAAACTAAAACTTCTACTTTGGATTTGTCTATTAAAGACTCTATAATCTTTAACGTTTTTAATAAGTCCTGTTTTCGGTTTTTTGATACAATAAGAATTGAGGCTTGCATTTTCTCCATTAAAATTTATTCGTTTTTATATAAAACTGCAATATTACTTTTATAAATTACTTATCTGTTGCTGAAGATAATCTGCTGACAAATAATCTTCTAAATCTTTTCTGTTTAGTGTTAACTGATAAGGATTTTGTTTCCACAACTGATACAATTTCTCAATTAGCATTGCTATTTTATTTACATCATCAACTTCGGACCAAAAAATATAATCTTCTCCCAGTAGCCTTCTGGTTTCACTATAATATGGTGCTAAAGAAAGAATTGTTTTGTTTGCTTCTATGCAATGCGGAAATTTAGCCGGTAAAAAAGGACTTATTTCTCCTTTTGCTTCTAAAATAATATTTACTGAAACATTTTTTTGCAAATGATATACTTCGTCAAAAGCTTTATTTCCGTTGTGAATATAAATTTCAGAGATGTTATTTTTATAGTAGTCCAGCATTTCACTATGATATGACGCATTTCCTAATAAAATAAGTTTTGCATCATTTTTTGCCGAAGGATTGTTTTCCAGAAAAAGTGTAAATCCTTTTAACAAACTTTCCGGTGAACGCTGTTTCATCAAATTTCCGGCATGAAGCAGGTTAAATTTTGAAACATCAAAATAGGAAGGAAAATTGGTGTTTTGTACTGTATACTTTTCATTTTGATGTGGAATAACAATTCCTGTCTGAGCAAAATCGGAAAAATAACTCGACATCCATTCTTTTAAAAGCTGACTTGGAAAAGCGCTGTATTTTGCTTTTTGGGATAATTCCTCAAAGAAAATTTGTTTAAAATCATATCCTGATTCCACCCAATTATATGGTCTTGGATAATAATGAAAAGGATAAGGATCATGAATATATGCCATCCATTTATCATGCAAATGAGGTAATTTGAGAACTGCATAATGAGATCTGAAACTAGCACCTTTACTTAAAGTCAATACCAAATCCGGGATAAAAGATTCTTTTTTTACTGCTTTGCTTATGCTTTTGGTATCATTAAAAAAGGTAAATGAAAAGCCGAACCTTTTTTCAAAAAATGGCGCCAGATTCACTTTAAACTTTCTGCTGAAAACTCGCTGACCTCTACTCAAAAAGTATAAAAAACTCCATTTTATTTCTGGAATCCCAATTGTATTTATGTTTTTTAGCTGGATATTTTTTCGTGTGTAGTGATAGACCAAAACCTCAAAACCTGCATGATGCAGATTATTTATCAGTGCTACATTTGCTTTAGATCCGCTGCTGTCTTCTATGTCTATAGAATCGACTACAATAAGTATTTTTTTAATCATTTTTACCAATTTTCTCTCCAGTCAATATCTCGTTTTACGACATTTGCAGGATTGCCCGCTATGATATTTTTGTTTTCTGTAAAGCTTTTTGCTACCACACTTCCTAACCCTATAAGATTTTCGCTTTCAATAACAACACCTGGTGCAAAGTAACAGGCGGAACCAACGTAAACATCATTTTTAATAATAATTGATAAATCTTTGTTGTTTAATTTTGTATGGATTGAGCCATGTGTCCAAAACTGACTGCCTTTTCCTGCAATCCATGTGTTATTGCCTATTTGTATGTTATTCCATAAATCAAAATGATGGTTATTGATAATTCTGGAATTAGCTCCTAAAGTAAAATTTGCTTTTCCAAGAATAACATTACCCGAATGAATCGAGGAATTTGATCCAATCGATAATTCATTGCAGACAATAAGATTGTTACCTGCAATAAAAACATTGTCCCCAATAACAACTTTATTACATTTGATTATGGATTTCCCTATTTTTACGTTTTTACCTATAGAATAATTAAAAAGTTTCTTTAGCAAAAATACTTTTACCACTTTGTTCTTCCTTAAACATTTCCGAATTCATTTTAAAAACCCCTGGCATAATCAGGGTTTTTCGCTAACAGCTTTTTAGGTGGTGTGCTGCAACCGAAAAGTGAAATGATAAAGCAAAACAGTAGGTAGGGCGAATTGATTTCAAGCAATGTATTTTTGCTTAAATATAAAAAAAGAAAGGCAAAGTTTCCCTTGCCTTTCTTACTACGCATTATTACTCACCACCGCCTGGAGGAGGCGGAGGTGGAGGAAACGGAGGTTTTGGAAGGCCCCCTAATTCGCCACCCGTACCCGGGCTGCTGGAGGAGATACTGGTTACATGCATCAGCTCGCAGCTGCCATGAATTTCGATGGTATGTGTTGGGTTGGGGCATAGCAATGACGCCACCCATA
>SEBM01000457.1:3049-6563 GCA_004296145.1 Flavobacterium sp. | reverse complement strand
TTGTTGGTTTAAATTTAACATTATTTGTGGCTTTTTATTTTTTTTTGATACATGTAACAAATATATTTACGGTCTTCAAAAAACATAAATAAAAATTAACCTTTACTACTATTATGAGTTCAGAAAATGTACAAACCAAGTGGGGGCAATTTATCTCTTTGATAATCGTCTTCTTCTTTTGGGGTTTTGTAGGGTCAGCAAATGATATCCTTATCCCAGTATTCAAAAAAGTATTTACTTTATCACAAGTTCAGTCACAATTGGTTGCCTGGGCATTTTATGCTGCATACTTTGTAGGGGCAATTATTTTCTTTTTAGTATCATTAAAAAGAGATGTTTTACAAAAATTTGGATACAAGAAAACACTTTCAGCTGGATTACTCCTTTCAGCAGTTGGTTCATTTTTGTTTATTCCTGCAGCTTCTTTAGGAAGTTTCCCTTTCTTTTTAACTGCATTATTTATTGTAGGTTTAGGATTCTCAATCCAGCAAATTGTTGCTAATCCATTAGCTATTAAAATGGGAAATCCTGCTACAGGAGCTCACCGTTTGACTTTAGCAGGAGGTGTTAACTCTTTTGGAACAACAATTGGAGCAATTTTACTTGGAATTGCATTGTTCGGAATGGGTACTGGCGAAGAAAAAAAGAAAGACTTAAGCTCTATTGAAATCGTACAAAATGATTTTAATAAATTAAAAAACGAGATTGCCGAGAACATAAAAGAAATTTCAAACGACAATGTAGACTCAAAAGAGGTAACACAAAACGCTACTGCATTATTAACGGAGCAAATTAATAAAATTGACGCTCAGTTAAGTGTTATTAGCCCATCAGCTCCAGTAAAACCTTTTGTTAAAGAATACGAAACAATCGAAAAAGATGTTGCAAAAATACAATTGCCTCTTGAAGTTGTGAAATCAAAATTAGAGTTAGTAAAAAAACCTTTCACAATCTTAGGTATAGCATTTATTATAGTAGCTATTTTCATGTATTTTTCTAAAATTGAAGATCCTGCAAAAGTTGAGGAAGAAATAATATTAGAACAAAAACATGCTAAATTCAACATTTTTGACTATCCACAATTATACTTAGGTATGTTAGGTATTTTTATTTATGTAGGAACAGAAGTTACAATCATAAGTAATTTACCGGCCTTATTAAAAACAAGTGAATTTGGAAGTGTTTTAGAAAACGCTATTGCTCCATTTATCGCACTTTATTGGGGAAGTTTAATGATTGGACGCTGGAATGGTGGTGTAAACGTTTTCAACACATCAAACCTTCTAAATACTGCACTTAAATTTATCGTACCGGCTCTTGCTTTTGGAGTAATTATCGGAGCTAATATTTTTGCTGCACATGATGTTTCTGGATTTTACATTTACCCAATCTGGATTTTACTTTTCATTGGAGTAAGTTTTGTGGGAGGTAAAAATGCCGGGAAAACGTTAATGCTTTTTGGAATTTCAGGTCTTACAATGATGGTATTAGGTTTAGTGTGGCCAGATCCGTCAATTGCTAAATTCTTCTTTATTTCAGGTGGATTATTCCTTTCTATTATGTGGCCTTCAATCTTCGATTTGGCTATTGCAGGATTAGGAAAAAACACAGGAAAAGCATCATCTTTCCTTATTATGATGATTCTTGGTGGTGGAGTTATTCCATTAGTTCAAGGAAGTATCTGTGATTTGGATGCAACACATCCAAACGGAATTTTAGGAATTACATTTACACATTTCTCTTATATCGTACCACTTCTTGGTTTTGCTTATTTAGCATTTTATGGTTTCTATTGCCCTAAAATATTAAAAAGACAAGGTGTAAGTCACGTTATCAGCGAAGGCGGAGGACACTAAAAAATCCTTTTTAAAATATAAAAAAATCCCGTTTTACGATTTGTAAAACGGGATTTTTTATGCTCGTACTCGTCATTGCGAGGAACGAAGAATCTTATTTGCAAATCAAACTTTGTATCATTATAGCGAGATTGCTTCGTTCCTCGCAATGACAAGATTGGGATGAAAAGATTATTTCGCAGTCATTACCGCTTTCAGATTCTTCTTAAACAAAGCTTTATTCTGATCCGATAAAACATAAACCACATCTTTATCAGCATGCACAATAACTTTATCAATGTGAGCCTCTAAAAGCGCTTTGGGATCTTTTATTTTCAAAGTACATGCACCATCAAAAAAACCATCATCTTCTATCACTTTTCTGGATTCTATAATAGTTCCGTCACTTAACACAGCAGAAATAGTCATTTCCTTATTCAGTGTTTTAGAATAAAAACCATCCATTACCAACATAAGCCGATACGAGTTTTTCATTTCAGGTCCTTTAAACTCATGTCTGGCAATATTGTACCGCAAACCTTTTGCCAAAGTCTGAAACTTTACAGAACAATCCAGTTCATAAGTTGCAACATCACCGGCATCATTTACACTCGTAATCACTTTAGCCTGTGCATTTATCTGAAAAGCACTTGCAAAAAACACCCAAATAATCAATAACTTTTTCATATACAGAGTTTTACAATATATAAAAATAAAAAAAATCGCTGTCTCTCTAATGAAAAACAGCGATTTAATATTATAAAGTACTGACTATTACTTATTTCCTTTTTCAAAATCAGCAACAAACTGTGCCAATCCGATATCAGTCAATGGGTGTTTCAATAAACCGTAAATAGCAGAAAGAGGTCCTGTCATAACATCTGCACCAATTTTAGCACAGTTTACAATATGCATAGTATGACGTACAGAAGCAGCCAAAATTTGAGTCTCATAACCGTAGTTATCATAGATTTCTCTAATTTCCTGAATCAGGTTTAAACCATCAACAGAAACATCATCCAAACGACCGATAAAAGGAGAAACATAAGTAGCACCCGCTTTTGCAGCCAACAAAGCCTGACCAGCAGAAAACACAAGCGTTACATTTGTTTTAATTCCTTTATCAGAAAAATATTTAGCAGCCATAACACCTTCTTTCGTCATTGGCAATTTTACCACGATTTGGTCGTGTAATTCAGCCAACTCTTCACCTTCTTTAACCATTCCGTCAAAATCCAGCGCATTAACTTCAGCACTCACATCACCTTCAACAAGATTACAAATATCAACGTAATGCTTCAAAATATTATCTTTTCCGGTAATACCTTCTTTCGCCATCAAAGACGGGTTTGTAGTTACACCATCCAAAACACCTAAAGCCTGTGCTTCTTTAATCTGAGCTAAATTAGCTGTGTCAATAAAAAATTTCATATGTATTTATATTTAATTGTGTTATTATCAGGGCGTGACCCTATCGTTACAAAAGGGCAAACTTACTTTGCGGTTATACGCCCTTTTGCAACGATACGGTCGGGCTATCCACACTACTTCGGTAGTTTGCTCCTATCCCTCACGCAGACAGCTGTAAAATTACAACATATAAACGTGGAATTATAAATATCAGAAAATCAATTTCCAGTAATTTATATTAAGTGGTAAAAGTAAAGGTTTAAAATTTT
>SEBM01000457.1:0-3028 GCA_004296145.1 Flavobacterium sp. | reverse complement strand
AAGTATATATTAGCCATAACCAAAAAAATAATCACATCAATTATCTGCTAAACAAATGAGTCAGTTTACTTTTGAAAACAATCAATTAAGACTTAATGTTAAAAAATCGCCCTTTATCATTAGAGTAGTGCTATTTCTTTTTGCTTTTGCCTTTTTCATTTTTCCAACTTTAGGAATGATAAATTCAATAGCTTCTGGAAGTGGTTTACATTTTGGTTTCTTAATCGGAATAGGAATCTTTGCTCTTTTAGGATTTTATCTGTTACGAGTTGCACTATGGAATACTTACGGAGAAGAAATCATTTTGTTTTCAAAAGATAAAATTGTTTACGAGGCAAATTATCGTTGGTTTAAAGATGCTAAAAAGACAATCGAAAACGAAAATTTAATTTACAACTTTTTCCCTGCCGGCTATGAAGAAGACAATGAAGGAACATTACTTATAAATAATGGGAAGGATATAATTGAATGTGCCGTAAAAATGTCACAACAGCAAATTGAGGAATTGATAGTTCATTTAAAAGCAAGGTAAAAATTCTCAAATTTTGTAAGTCTCCAAATCTTCTGTTTATCCTTATCTTTTATAATACATCCAAAAAACTTAAATTATTAAAAAAAGAAATATTTTGTACTTTTAGAAAAAAAAATCCCCAAGTGCAAGAAGAAAATTTCAAACAAGACATCCTCAATATCCAAAATATCCCAATGATTCCCAAATTACTTAGTGTAATTTGCCAGACAACCGGAATGGGATTTGCAGCTGTAGCGAGAGTTACAGAAGAAAGATGGATTACCTGCGCATCTGAAGACCATCTTGAATTCGGATTAAAAGCAGGAGACGAATTACAGATAAAAACAACAATTTGCAACGACATCAGAAAAAATGTACAACCTGTAATTATAGACAACGTAAGCGAGGATCCGGATTTTTTTGATCATCATACGCCCCGAATGTACAAGTTACAAAGTTATATCTCAATGCCAATAATTCGTCAGGACGGCACTTTTTTCGGAACTTTATGTGCCATTGATCCAAAACCAAATAGTTTAAAGACATTTAAAGTCCGTGAGATGTTTACTCTTTTTGCCGATTTAATTTCTTTTCATATTGAAGCGATCGAACAAGGAGTTGAAAACAAAAATATCTTAAAAGAAAAAAGCAATCTTCTTATAAAAACAGAAGGACAGAAAAAAGAAGCCGAAAGACAAAAATCTGACGCTGAAAAAAAGCTGATAGAGAAAAATATTTCCCTCGAAAAAATGAATAGTGAACTCGAAGCCTTCAATTATATTTCAAGTCACGATCTTCAGGAACCACTTAGAAAAATCCAGACTTTTACCGGAATTATTGAAAAAGAAGAAATAGAAAACCTTTCTGAAAAAGGCAAGCATGCATTTGCTAAAATTCGTGTTTCGGCCATGCGGATGCAAAATCTAATTAGTGACCTTCTTACCTATTCTAAAACCAAATTTGACGACCGAAAATTCGAACTAAAAGACTTAAATGTCATCGCAAATGATGTTATTGAAGACCTTGCAGAAGAAGTAAAAAATAAAAACATTCATTTTCAGATTGAAAATTTAGGTTTTCTAAACGTAATTGAATTTCAATTTCGTCAATTACTATATAATTTATTAAGTAATTCGGTCAAATTCTCAGATCCTGACAAAGAACCAACTATTACCATTATCTCAAAAGTAATAAAAGGTTCAGATGAAACCGACATTAAACTTGATCAAAATATATTTTATTATAATCTAACCGTTTCAGATAATGGTATTGGATTTGACCCCATTTACAGTGACAGAATATTTGGCCTCTTTCAAGCATTACACACAAAACCTGTAAAAAGTACTGGAATTGGACTTACAATCGTAAAACGTATTGTTGAAAATCACAAAGGGTTTATAAAAGCCAAAGGTATTTTAAACGAAGGTGCTGCTTTTAATATATTTATTCCAGTAAAGAATTAAGTTCTCTAAATAGAAATAGACAAAAAAAATGTGCAAAAGATATTTGCACATTTTTTTTATATTTTAAATTGATTTCTACAACTTATAGTGATTCATCAACATCTTCTCATACAACGTATCAGGAAGAATTCGTTTTAAAACAATTGAAAATTTCTGCATAAAAACGCCCACTTTATAGTGAACATTAGGCTTTTTAGACTGCATAATTTTATAAATAGCTTCTGCCATTTCGTTCGGGTTACTTCCTGCATCAACGTGTTCATTCATCGTTGACAATGTGTCTCCATAAACTTTCTCGTATGCAGAACCCGAAATTACAGGCGCATGATAACGTCCGGCAGCGATATTAGTAGCAAAATCTCCTGGCGCAACATTCGTGATATTGATTCCGAATGATTTTACTTCCATTCTTAATGCTTCTGTGATTAATTCCAGCGCCCCTTTTGAAGCCGAATAAACGCTTCTGTAAGGCAATCCCATATATCCGGCAATAGAAGTAATATTGATAATTAAACCCGATTTCTGCGCACGCATTTGTGGCAGCGCCGCTTTCATAACCTCAATTGGACCAAAAAAATTAGTTTCGAAGTTATTTTTAATCTCTTCCATCGGAATTTCTTCCAAAGGTCCCGTAATTCCAACACCAGCGTTATTAATTACGACGTCAAGTCGTCCGGTTGTTTCAATAATTTTATTTACAGCCGTTTTGATAGACTCTACATTTCGAACATCCAGCGCCACTAAAGGAAAAACAGAATTTAATACTTTTTCAGGATTTCTACTTGTTCCGTAAACGGTATACCCTTTTTGATGTAAAAATTCTCCAATAGATTTTCCGATTCCTGATGATCCTCCGGTAATTAAAACGACTTTGCTCATTTTTTTAGTTATGGGTTATGAATTATAAGTTATGAGTACGGTTAATTAATTTCTGTTCTAAAAAGAGCACAACTTTTAACTTCTGACTAATAACTTCTAAATTGCAATTGGGTAAAAATAAAAAAATCTTCCGATAAGGAAGATTACAAATTAAATAATTCTAAAAATAAAAAAA
>SEBM01000456.1 GCA_004296145.1 Flavobacterium sp. | reverse complement strand
GAAAAAATACTTTGGAAGCTTTTTAATAGCTTTTTTTATTGGTTTTTCTGCTAATGCCCAGGGACTTATGAATAAGTCTGAAACTGTATTTACACATCAGGATACTTTACGCGGAAGCATTACAAAAGAAAGAGCGTGGTGGGATTTAAAATATTACCATCTTGATATCAAGGTAAATCCGGCAGAGAAAACTATTTCGGGTTCAAATACTGTGAAATACACGGTTTTGTCAGAGAGCAACAAAATGCAGATTGATTTGCAGGAACCAATGCAGATTTACAAAGTTACACAAGGAGGAAAAGAACTTAAGTTTGAAAGAGAAGGAAATGCATTCTTTATTACTTTATCTGAAAACCAGAAAGTTGGAGATACAAAAGAGATTGTAATTTCGTTTGGCGGAAAACCAAAAGAAGCTGTAAGACCGCCATGGGACGGAGGATTGACTTGGAAAAAAGATAAAAACGGAAAAGATTTTATTGCTTCAACTTGTCAGGGATTAGGCGCAAGCGTTTGGTGGCCGTGCAAAGACCATATGTATGATGAAGTAGAAAATATGTTGATTAGTGTAAATGTTCCGGGACATTTAACTGATGTTTCTAACGGAAGATTACAAAGCGTAAAAAAAGAAAAAGACGGTACCAAAACGTTTAATTGGTACGTTTCAAATCCTATTAATAATTATGGGGTAAATATTAATATAGGGGATTACGTTAATTTCTCTGAAAAATTTAAGGGAGAAAAAGGCGATTTAGATTGTAACTATTATGTTTTGAGAGATAATCTTGCGATTGCTAAAGAACACTTTAAAGATGCTCCAAAAATGCTAAAAGCTTTTGAAAACTGGTTTGGCCCATATCCATTTTATGAAGACAGTTATAAATTGGTAGAAGCACCTTATTTAGGAATGGAACACCAAAGTTCTGTAACTTATGGAAATAACTTTACAAAAGGCTATAATGGCAATGATATGAGCGGCACGGGCTGGGGAGTAAAATTTGATTATATCATAATTCACGAATCGGGACACGAATGGTTTGCTAACAATATTACGTACAAAGATATTGCAGACATGTGGATTCATGAGAGTTTTACCACTTATTCAGAATCACTTTTTATTGAATATTATTATGGAAAAGAAGCTGCTAATGAATATCTTAGAGGAATCAGAAAAGTAATAACCAATAAAAAACCGATTATTGGTTATTATGATGTAAATGTTGAAGGTTCAGGCGATATGTATCCAAAAGGAGCCAATATTATTCATACTATCCGTCAGGTTGTAAATGATGATGCAAAATGGAAATCGATTCTAAGAGGTTTAAACAGTACTTTTTATCATCAGACTGTTACGACTAAACAAATTGAAGATTATCTTAGTACGCAGTCAGGTATAGATTTAGCTCCTGTTTTTGATCAGTACTTAAGAACGGCGCAGGTTCCTACTTTTGAATATTATTTTAAAAATGGAAATCTGGTTTATCACTGGATAAATTGCGTTGGTAATTTTAATCTGCCTTTAAAAGTGAATCTGAATGGTGTCGAAACCTGGCTCAAACCAACAACAGACTGGCAGGCGGAAAATGTCAAAGGAGAAAAACCAACTTTAACAGTAGATAAAAACTTTTATGTTACAGAATTTCATATTACAGACTAATTGTAAATCATTATAAATCAAATCCGATAGTTTTTTTGAGCTATCGGATTTTGTTTTTTAGCGAATAATTTGATTTGTAATTTTACAATGGAAATCATAAAATCCGCAAAAAATTGATTGAAATGTTTACATTTGTTGCAAATTGATTTTGTTTAATACACTATTTGTTTCTAATTTCTTAATAATGAAAAAATACTTTAGTGGCGTTTTTATCGCCTTTTTGGTTGGTTTTACAGCCAATGCGCAGGGACTTCTTAATAAGTCTGAAACCGTTTTTACACATCAGGATACTTTACGCGGAAGCATCACAAAAGAAAGAGCCTGGTGGGATTTGAAATATTATCACCTGGATATAAAAGTAAGTCCTTCTGAAAAAACGATAACGGGTTCAAATACCGTACGTTATACAGTTTTGAGTTCTTATAATAAAATGCAGATCGATTTGCAGGAACCAATGCAGATTTTCAAAGTAACGCAAGACGGTAAAGAACAAAAATTTGTTAGAGACGGAAATGCTTTTTTTATTGAATTGACTGCTGAACAAAAAGTCGGTGATACTAAACAAATCGTAATCTCTTTTGGAGGAAAACCAAAAGAAGCGGTTAGAGCTCCGTGGGATGGAGGTTTGAGCTGGAAAAAAGATAAAAACGGAAAAGATTTTGTGGCTTCATCCTGTCAGGGATTGGGTGCAAGTGTTTGGTGGCCAAATAAAGACCATATGTATGATGAAGTGGAGAATATGCTAATCAGCGTAAATGTTCCGGGAGATTTGACTGATGTTTCTAACGGAAGACTGCAAAGCGTTAAAAAACAAAAAGACGGAACGAAAACCTTTAATTGGTATGTTTCAAATCCTATTAATAATTATGGTGTAAATATCAATATTGGAGATTACGTTAATTTTTCAGAGAAATTCAAAGGAGAAAAAGGCGACTTAGATTGTAATTATTATGTTCTGAGAGATAATCTTGCTTTGGCGAAAGAACAATTCAAAGATGCTCCAAAAATGCTGAAAGCTTTTGAAAACTGGTTTGGACCATATCCGTTCTACGAAGACAGTTATAAATTGGTAGAAGTTCCGTATTTAGGAATGGAGCACCAAAGTTCTGTAACCTACGGAAATCAATACAAAAATGGTTATTTGGGACGTGACTTAAGTGGTACCGGCTGGGGATTGAAATTTGATTTTATCATCATTCACGAATCCGGACACGAATGGTTTGCCAACAATATTACCTATAAAGATATTGCAGATATGTGGATCCATGAGAGTTTTACAAATTATTCTGAAAGCCTTTTTGTAGAATATTATTATGGAAAAGATGCCGGCGCAGAATATGTGAGAGGCTGCAGAAAAAACATTCATAACGATGCAACTATTATCGGAAATTATGATGTAAATAACGAAGGATCAGGAGATATGTATCCGAAAGGAGCAAATATGCTGCATACAATTCGTCAGATTTTGAATGATGATGCAAAATGGAAATCAATTTTAAGAGGTTTAAACAGTACTTTTTACCATCAAACTGTTACAACAAAACAAATTGAAGATTATATGAGCGCTCAGGTTGGTCTTGATTTGAGCAAAATTTTTGATCAGTATTTGAGAACAACCAAAATCCCAACTTTAGAATATTATTTCAAGGACGGACATTTAGCATATCGTTGGTCAAACTGTGTTAATAAATTTGATATGCCGGTAAAAGTAAAATTAAACGGTACAGATGTTGTTTTAAAACCATCTCAGGATTGGAAGGTTGAAAACATCACTTCTGATAAACCAACTCTGGAAGTGAACAAAGATTTTTATGTTGCTTCATTTAATATTTCAGAATAAATTATATACATAAAATATATAAAAAG